>DATLNN010000001.1:0-9441 GCA_035536695.1 Pyrinomonadaceae bacterium
GTTTCGCAGACGATCAACGCCCCCGCACCGATATTTCTTGCCATGTATCTCGTCGTCGCTGAGAAACAAAAGGCTGATTTTAATAAGATCTCAGGCACGCTGCAGAATGACATTCTCAAGGAATACATCGCCCAAAAAGAATGGATCTATCCGATCAAACCCGCGATGAAACTGGTCATCGACACATTCGAGTACACGACCAAGCATGTCCCCAAATACAACCCGATATCGATCAGCGGCTACCACATTCGTGAGGCGGGTGCAACGGCGTTGCAGGAGTTGGCGTTTACCTTGCGCGATGGTGTCGAGTACGTTCAGTATGGCATTGACCGCGGTATGGACGTCGACGAATTCGTGCCGCGGCTGTCGTTTTTCTTTAATGCTCATAACGACTTTTTCGAAGAGATCGCCAAATATCGCGCAGCGCGCGTCGTTTGGGCAAAGACTATGAAGGAGCGATTCGGCGCGACAAATCCGCGAACGATGCAGATGCGTTTCCATACCCAAACGGCAGGCGTTTCGCTTACCGTCCAGCAGCCGCTCAACAACATCGCCCGCGTCGCCATCCAGGCTCTTGCGGGCGTGCTTGGCGGCACCCAATCGCTGCACACGGATTCTTACGACGAGGCCCTCGCGTTGCCGACCGACAGCGCTGCGCTGATTGCACTGCGAACGCAGCAGATCATTGCCGAAGAAACCGGTGTTGTAAACACGGTCGACCCGCTCGGCGGCAGCTATTATGTCGAGTCGCTGACCCAGAAAATGATCGACGGCTGCCTCGATTATTTCGACAAGATCGATGGCTTCGGGGGGATGGTCGAGGCGGTAGAGGCCGGGTTCCCTCAGCGTGAGATACAGGAATCGGCCTATCAATATCAAAAAGCCGTAGAACGCAAAGAACAGGTCATCGTCGGAGTCAACAAGTACGGCATGGAAGCCGAGATCCATAAGACCGACATACTCCAGATCGACGAGACCGTTCGCGAGCACCAGCTCTTGAGAATGCAGCACGTCAAACAAACCCGCGACGACGGCGCCGTAGCAAACGCGCTGGACAAACTAAAACTGGCCGCGCGCGATAATGAAAACACTATGCCGTCGATCATAGAAGCCGTCGCGGCCTACGCCACGGTCGAGGAGATCTGCGTAGCACTGCGTGACGTTTACGGGATCTATGAGGAACCAGCCTTTTAGTTGCAAAAATCCTGGGATGAGAAAATGCGTAGCCGTTTTCATCCTTCTGTGGCAGGCCTTTTCGGCCATGGGTCAAACACTAGACGACCCACTCTCGCACCGGAATTATACGGTTACGGAGAAGGCCGCCGCGGCGATCGTACGACGTGTCTTGAAACGATCACCCATAATAGACGGTCACAATGACCTTTTTATCCACTTCGTCGGCTGCAAAACGTGCCCACGAGATGTTGCTGACTACCCGATTGACAAAACGGCCGCTGGACATACCGATATTCCCCGTTGGCGGAAGGGCGGCGTCGGCGGACAGCTCTTGACTGTTTCCGGAGGCGACGATAAGCCTGAGAACTTGATGCGAGCCTATGATCTCGCCTTCCGTCTCGAGTACGCGTACCCTAAGGACCTAAAGATCGTCGGATCTGCTAAAGAGATGCGTTCAGCGATGAAGATGGGTAAGATAGCCCTCTTACCGATCTTGGAGGGTGCCGTCGTTCTCAACGACGATCCGGCGTTACTACGCACCTTTTATCGGTTGGGGTTGAGAAGCGTTACGCTAGCTTATAAGACAAACGGTCTCGCCGACGGCAGCGATGATCCACCAAAACATAATGGAGTGTCGGCATCGGGTAAAGAGATAATCCGGGAGATGAATCGGCTCGGCGTGTTGATCGATATCTCACACGTTTCTGAGAAGGCGATGACTGATGCACTCGAAACGACTCAGGCACCCCTAATCTTTAGCCACTCGAACGCTCGTGCCCTGGCCGATCTGAATAGGAATGTCTCGGACGCGACACTGTTAAAGCTGAAGACAAACCGCGGGATCATAATGCTGACGTTTGTACCCTACTTCACCACTGCCGAACACTTTCGGTGGTTGGATGCTGGCGATAGATTCTACGATCAGCTGCAGAAACTTCATAACGGTGAAGCTAAGAAAGTAAAACCCGCAATGGAAAAATGGGGAAAAGAAAACCCGCAGCCGCTTGTGACGATCGCTGACATCGCCGATCACTTCGATCATGTGAAAATACTGATCGGAGCGGACCATATCGGAATGGCCGGCGATTATGACGGAATAGCATTCACGATCAAGGGCCTCGGCGATGTCTCCACGTATCCCTTTCTGCTCATGGAACTCGCCCGGCGCGGATGGACTGAGAGGGAGTTAAAAAAGGTTACGGGAGAAAACTTTCTGAGAGTGTTTGAAGCTGTCGAGAGAAAGGCCAGACTGTTGCAGCAGACCACGCCACCGCTGACGCTTCGCTCAACCGTCGAAACTAGATAAAGCGGGCGACGCGTAGCCGACACACGATCCATATTACTTCCCATAACTCACCCGCCAAATTTTTCGTCCGCCGTCATCCGCGATCAGCAGCGTACCGTCAGCGTGAACGAGTAATCCGACCGGCCGCCCCCAAACTTCGTTTGAATTCTCATCAGGCAGCCAGCCTGAGACGAAATTCTCATACCGGTTCGCTTCCAGCTTCCCTTTATCGTCGAATGGAATTCTAACGACCGTGTAGCCAGAGAGTTTCTGACGGTTCCAGGAACCGTGAAAGGCCACAAAGGCGTCGCCCTGGTATTCCTTCGGAAACATCTTGCCGGTGTAGAACTGGATGCCCAGAGCGGCCACGTGCGAGGTAAAAAGCACATCGGGTACGATCGCTTTTTTAACATGCTCGGGCGATTCCCCTTTTCGCCTTGGGTCCTCGTTCTGACCGAGATATGAATACGGCCAACCGTAGAAGCCGCCTTCCTTGACTGACGTAGCATAGTCGGGAACGAGATCGTCGCCCAGGCCGTCGCGTTCGTTAACAGCCGTCCAGAGCTCGCCGGATCTCGGGTTCCACGCAAGTCCGATCGGATTGCGCAGACCGCTCGCGTAGATGCGATGGTTCTTGCCGTCGGGATCGTACACTGATATCGCCGCCCGTCTCGGGTCTGACTCGACACTTACATTTGTCGCCGACCCGATCGAAACAAACATTTGCTTGCCGTCTCTTGAAAAGAGGATATTGCGGGTCCAGTGCTGGTTATAGCCGCCGGCGGTCAGTTCGACAATTCTCTCCGGCTCGCCTTCGGCTGCAGTCTGGCCGTTTTTGTACTTGAATCTAACGACTGAATCCGTGTTGGCAACATAAAACCAATCTTTGTGAAAGGCCATGCCGAACGGCTGCGATAGCTTGTTTGAAAAGATAAACCGCTGGTCGGCTATACCGTCCTTATTCGTATCGCGCAGGACTATGACGGCGTTCGCTCGTGAATCCGCGACGAACACGTCGCCATTCGGCGCCAGCGCCATCCAGCGTGGATATTGAAAACCTCCCTCGGCGAAGACATTGACCTTAAAACCCATAGGGACCGTCAGCTTCGCACTCGGCGGCTGCGGGATAACGCGCGAAAACCTGCGTGCACTCTCGGTGTGGAACGGCGCCGCCAGCTTGGATGGGTCGTATGAATAAACGGGCATTTGCGCCGCATTTAGGATCTCTGGAAGCGGTGGAGGCGGGCCGGGTGTCGGGGTCGGAGTTTGGGCCGATACCTGCCAAAACGCCGCGATGAAAAAGCCGATGCCAAATACCGCAGGTCTGATATAATGTCCTTTCATACTCAAAAACGAATGTCGGAAGTTTTGTCGATCATTCAAGAGAATAATCTTCGCCCGGGTGAATTAACAAGCGGCCTCGGCCGTAGGGGCGAGGCGCTTGCCTCTGAGTTTGTTGTCCGCAAGGGATACCGGCTCGTAATGGCGAATTTCAAAGTTCCCGTTGGCCGAAATACCAAGGGCGTTCAGGTGACTGGCGAGATCGACATCATTGCCCTCAACGGCGAAACTCTCTGCTTCATCGAGGTCAAAACACGGCGATCGGACGAATTTACGCCGATCATCGCGAACATCGACGCTCGAAAGCAGCGTCAGATCATTCGAGCGGCAAAGATCTATCGCCGCATCTTCGGCATCAGGGATATGACCATTCGCTATGACGTCGTAACTGTACTGTTTCCGAGGCATGCCGAGCCCGAGATCGAGCTCGTTAAGGGATTTTGGACCGAAGCAAAGTTTCGCAAACGCCGCTGGGAGCAGCCCGTCTGGCAGGAATTTGTGTGAACAACGTCTTTTTCCCAGACGTAAGTAATTAAAACCCAAAAATATGAAAAGTTTACTCTTTTTCTCGCTTCTTCTCTTCACATCTTTTTCGGCGGCGGCGCAACAGCCAGCGCTGATCGACCGAGAGCTCATTTTCGGCAACCCGGAATACGCCGGCGCCCAAATCTCGCCGGACGGAAAGTATATATCGTTCGTCAAGCCGTATAAGGGGACGATGAACGTCTGGGTCAAGGAAACTGCGGCCCCGTTCGACTCGGCCCGGCCCATGACGGCCGATCTTGCCCGGCCGGTCCGAAATTATTTCTGGTCGGTTGACGGTAAGTATATCTTGTTTGTCCAGGACAAAGGCGGTGATGAGAATTTCAACGTCTATGCGGTAAATCCATCTGACAAACCCGCGGCCGGATCTGACGTTCCCTTGGCCCGCAACATCACCGACGTGAAAGGGGTGCGAGCGATCATTCAGGCCGTACCCGATTCGGATCCGGATGCGATCTATGTCGGCCTTAATGAGCGCGACAAGGCGTGGCACGACCTCTACAAAGTAAAGATCTCGACCGGCGAACGCACGTTGATCAGCGAAAACCGCGACCGCTACCAGGGCATGATCTTTGACAATGCTGACAAGCTGCGTCTTGTGACCCGAGCAGCACAGAATGGAAATACTGAGATCCTCAAGATCGCAGCCGACGGCAAGGCGACAAAGATTTATGAGTGCGACGCCTTTGAAACATGCGGCCCGATCCGCTTTCACAAGGACAACAAACAGGTCTATTTCCAGACCAACAAAGGAAATGTCGATCTGATCGAGTTTGCATTGATGGACGCCGAGACCGGCGCTATCACGAAGGTCGAATCGGACCCGCTTGGCAAGGTAGATTTCCAGAACGCATATTTTTCGAATCTTACTGATGAACTCGAAGGCACGGTTTACGAGGACGACCGGGAACGGATCTATTGGAGGGACAAATCGCTCGAGGCCGACTATAACCTGATCAAGAAACGGGTGGGCGACCGCGACGTTGGTTTCCAATCGGTGACGAAGGACGAGACCAAGTTTCTCATAGTCACATCGAGCGATGTCGACCCGGGAACGGTCTGGCTCTTTGACCGGAAAACAAAGAACCTCAGCACACTGTATCAGGTGCGTGAGAAAGTTGACCGCACTGCTCTCTCGCCAATGCGTCCCGTAAGGTATAAATCGTCGGACGGCCTTGAGATACCGGCTTTTTTGACGATCCCTAAAGGTTCGTCCGGCAAAAACCTGCCGACCGTGCTCTACATCCACGGCGGGCCGTGGGGCCGCGACTTTTGGGGTTATCACTCTTACGCACAATTCCTCGCGAACCGCGGCTATGCCGTTTTGCAGCCCAATTTTAGGGCTTCGACCGGTTATGGCAAGAAGTTTTTGAACGCCGGGAACAACGAGTGGGGCCAGAAAATGCAGGACGATATAACGTGGGGCAAGAAATGGCTGGTCGAGCAGGGTATCGCTGATCCGAAGCGCGTCGCGATCATGGGCGGCAGCTATGGCGGCTATGCGGCCCTCGCCGGAGTCGCGTTTACGCCGGATGAATATGCGGCCGCGGTCGCGATCGTTCCACCCTCAAACCTTCAGACCCTCCTTGATTCTATCCCGCCGTACTGGGAGGCGATCAGGGCGACGTTCTACAAGAGGATGGGTGACCCGAGAACGCCCGAGGGCCTGGCACAGATGAAGCGGCAGTCGCCGCTCACAAACGCGGACCGGATCAAGACGCCGCTCTTAGTTGTTCAGGGTGCCAATGACCCGCGTGTCAAACAACGTGAATCGGACCAGATAGTGGTAGCCCTGCGAGATCGAAATTACCCCGTCGAGTACCTTCTGGCGCCTGACGAAGGTCACGGATTCGCCCGGCCGGTAAACAATATGGCTATGGTCGCGACGGCGGAAAAATTCCTTGCGAAACACCTTGGCGGCCGTTATCAGGAATCAATGACGCCTGAGGTGAGCAAGCGGCTTGCCGAGATCACGGTCGATCCTAAGAAGGTCGTCCTCGTTAATCCAACCGACACGTCCGCCGGGCCGTCGGTAAACGGTGCCGGAAAGTGGACATTGAACGTCGACGCGGGCGGCCAGACCATAGAGGTCGTTCTCGACCTTAAACAGAACGGTTCAGGCGTGACAGGCACGATGAGCTCGCAAGCAGGCGGCGGGACGGTCGAGAAAGGTTCTGTAAGCGGCAAGAATGTCTCTCTAACAGTGAAAGGCGAGGTCCAGGGACAATCGACGGAGATACAGGTGGACGGCGTCATCGATGGGGATAAGATCAGCGGGACGATAGTTGTAGCTGGGTTGGGCAGCTTCCCGTTTACCGGGTCGCGGTCAAAATGATCTAGACCTTTAGGGAATATTCGGTCGTGCTCAAGGCAAGTTGGGCACGGCCTTTTTCTTGAGACCAACCATGAGCTGGACGAAAGGCGTATCCTTGATGACGGCCAATTTTTTATTACCTTCTGCTTCGAGGCTGTTTCGCGTCGGTCAGGAGCACGAAATCGCCCAGATCGGTATGTTTCGCACGATCAAAACTGCGAAAGTCGTCCTCATATTTGATCGTAACAACGAGCACACGTGTCTTCGGCCGGTATCGCAAAAGATGATCGACGGCTCCAAGGCGGTTTTCGCTATGAAAGCTCCCGTTCAGGTGGACCACGAGGGGCCGGTCGTGTTTCTTTAGAGAGCGAACTATAGAGTCTGCCATGGTGGCATCCCAAAGCGACTGTGATGCGAGGATGTTTTCAATTCCCATCTGGGCCTCGGCGCTCGGGCCCATCAGCGAGCGAAACTTTTTCGCATACGCTTCGGACGGCTCGCCAAACGGCAGAGGCGCCAGCCATTCTTTGGCATCCTTTGACAGTCCGTTGAGCGCTCCGCGGCCATTGCGCGACACCATATTGACGTATCGCCGCGGTGCATTCGCCGCGATCACGGGCAGTTTCTTTTCTTTTGCAAGTTCAACCAGGGGACGGTAGTCGGTCTTGTAATTCGTCCACGCGCGCGAACTTAAGATCAGGTGGTTCTCGCTGATCAGGCCGGCCAAATATTCGTCGAGCACAATTTGAACATCGCGCTCGAACATTTCGAGCGATAGGGCTATCTTTCGCTTCGTTAGATATGTGTCGATAGCCCGTCGAAAAATGTCGAGCTGCGCCGCATGGCCGACGGCATCGTCATGCTGTTCGCCAAGAAATATGACGTCGACGGCGTCGAGTCGCTCGATCACAGCGGCAATCGTTGAAGGATTTCCCTTTGCATCGAATACACGGTATTGCTCCTCAGAAAGCGCAATCTGTGAATGCAAGGGGCCGGTCATAAACAGAAGTATGAGTGTAAGTAGACAGAACTGCTTCATGGTTTAGGCCCTGGGTTAAAACCGTCTAGTACAGGCGGTGGCGGAAGAACGGCGTCATATTGAACACGGCTCGCGGAGCCGATCGGAGCTCAACAGCTGCGGACGTAACGAAGGCAGCACCCGGTGCAGGTCGCGGAAACAGAGTCCACGCAACGCCGCGCCCTTCGATGAGGGCGTCCGAACCTAGATAATCGGCTTCAAGTGATCTCGCATCCTTGTCCGAAAGGCTGCTCGATGCGTCAAAGCTGATCGGGGACCTACCGACGGGAGCACCTTTTGAGACATCAAAGCTGACCGTAACGAGCTTTAATGAAGAGCTCGGCAAAAACGGCGTGGCCGAGTCGATGAGCACGATGAGACGTCCGTCAGCGGCCTTGTCGGTATTGGCCGTTAAGGTAGTGCCGTCAGGCATTCCATCTGCGAGAGTTACGACAGGGTTGCCGAGTATCGTCGGGTCGAAGTTCAGCGTGAAAAGTGTGACCGTTTCATCGCCTAGCGGATCCATTTCCACCGTGACCGTTGTCTTCCCGCCGGCGTACGCCTGTCCTGTGACGACTCGCATTGCTCGCGCCGTCGTGTTTTTCTGTTCAGTTGTGAGCGGCGCGCCGGTCTGTACGTCCGGTCCGCCCGCGGGTTGCTGCGCTACCAGTGCGGCCACATAGTTCTTGACCAGCTGGAAGTCGTTTGCCCGAAGCTGCCCATCGCCCCTCGTTTCATAAGGAGCAACATCGGCACGCTCGAATTCGTTTGTTGTCGCATTGGGCCCGTCTAGTCCGGCGAGGATCCTTCGTTCCTGCTCGACGTCATTTGAACGATATAGCCCGTCACCTGAGAATCGGGGGGCAAGATCGCCTTCGAGACCCATTCCGGTGAAGACGACAAAGCCACTTGTGTACCCGATCGCAAGCGGGTTACCAGCCGTATCGGTTGTCACCAGAGCGGTCGGAGAACCTGAGAACAACACAGGCGTATTCGAGTTGGCGCCCGAATTGGCCGCGAATGTGACCGTTAAAATTCGCCTCTCACCCGGTGCGGGCAGCGTCGCAAACGTAACCATTATGCCAACCGTACCGGCAGCGGAGTTGGCCTGCATGATCACGCAAAGCGGTGCATCTGGCCCGCAGGTCACGACAGGCGAGCCAAGTCTGGCTGTGTCAAACATCAGGCTAAACGAGACTTTCCGTTCATTGCCCAGCCCGGTTAGCACAATCGGCACCGCCGCCTGACCCGGCGATTCGACATAGGTCGTATCAACCCGCAGATGACGCTGCAATCGCCCCGATCCAAAGGCCACAAAATTGGCCGACGTTATATCCGCCGTAACGTTTGTATAGGTCCGACTAAGCGGTTCAAACGTATTCTCCTGATCGGACGGCGTCACCGTGTAATCGCCGCCCGTCGCGACGGTAAGCGAATAGTTTCCATTGGCATCCGTCATCGTCACCCGCGTGCTTGAACCGGTCAGATCAACCCTCACCCCGCCAAGCGGTGTATTCGCGCCCAGAGCATTTGACTTCTGAATACTTCCCGAGATCACCACACTAGGTGTCGGCGTAGCAGTCGGCGTCGGCGTAGCAGTCGGCGTCGGTGTCGGTGTCGGCGTCGGCGTGGGTGTCGGTGTCGGCGTGGGCGTGGGTGTCGGCGTCGGCGTCGGTGTCGGCGTTGGCGTCGGCGTCGGTGTCGGTGTCGGTGTAGGCGTAGGCGTAGGCGTAGGCGTCGGTGTCGGTGTAGGCGTAGGCGTTG
>DATLNN010000002.1:0-4082 GCA_035536695.1 Pyrinomonadaceae bacterium
TGCAAGGTGTGGCCGAGGATCTTCGTTAAATAACTCGATAGCTCGGCGCGCCTCGGTGATCGCGTTCCCATCGTCGCCGAGCCTGAGAAATGCGTTAGACCGATGAACGTGACTTATTGCGGCCGCGAGCGGGATCTCGAAACGCCCTCGATAGACCAGAATACCCCCGCCAATCAAAGTCTCGGGCTCGCCGGCCGCTATCGGCGTATATTCATCGGCGCCCTGCGGGGGAAGTTCATTTGAGCTGATAAACACCGTCCCCTCGATCACCGGCGGAACGAGATCGACCGGACCTCGGCTGATCATTATCCGCAAGCCGGACGGCATCACCCGGCAGGGCTGTACGTGCGGCAGCATCTCCGGATGGACGAATCCGGCTATCCAGCATTCCTTGATGTCGTTTTTCGCGATGTAATCGTTCACGAGCTTTATGTTCTGGCCCGTGTCAACATTTGCACCGCTGAAGATCTCGCGTGTCTTGCTCGTGCCGCCCCATAGATCGTTTGCGAACGCCAGGTAGCTGGGCGCGGTGCGAACCCCCGCGATCGCATTGTATACCAGCAGAAGCACAAGGATGGCCTTTACAAAGGCATATCGCCGAGCAAGCCACACCGCACCCGCGGACGCCAATACTATCAGGAATGGATATACGGGGAGGATGTGACGAACGCTATTGGTAAAGTTTGAGGTGGTCGCAACCAGAAAGAACACCAGCGCCGGGAGCAGCAGGCACAGTACCTCGAAGCGCTTCTCGCGGACCAGGAATGGAAAGAACAATGCCAGGGGCATCAGCAGGAGCAGGGCCACATTGGTCTTGACCGCAAAGGCTACCGGAAAAAAGAACCATTGACCGGTGGGATAGTTCTTGCCAAAGAGGAAGGTGTTGCGGCTGCTCCATGAAATGACGTCCGACATTCCCAGGACGTAGGACTCAGGTAGAACGTGGGTCCGCCCGATCAGAATTGTCAGCCTTGCGGGCAACGAATCGATCACTTCGGGGCGGCTGGCGTTCTCTTTTAAGTAATCGGCGACGGTAACTGTCGGCGCTGATGGATCTGGAATGGCACGATAGTTAAAGCCATAGAATGACCACAGGATCAATAGTCCGATGAGAAAAATACCGAAAAACGGAGTGATCCTACGCGTAAATAGCAGACGAATTGACTCATGCGGCCGGCGGCGGAATACGACCGTTCCGACGACCATTAACGTAACAATAACCGGGATAAATATGACGGCCGAGTGCTTAGCTGCGAGCATTAGACCGACGGCCAAGCCCGCTATCGCAAATCGGAACCAGGTTTGCTTCTTACAGCACCGATAGATGGCATACATCGCCCCGAAAGCTGTTGTCGATATAGCCATATCGGTCGTTACGATCGAGCCGTGAGCGATCAGGTTGGGTTCGAACGCAGCGATCGCCAAAGCCACCAACCCGGCCCAGCGGTCGAACATCTCCCACGCGGCGAGAAAAATAAGGATAGCCAGGATGAGACTTAAAACGCTCGATGCGAGCCGCGCGGGTATTACCACGCCGTCGACGCCGTTATCGACCAAAAAGCTATTACCGTAAGAAAACGAATCGAATTTCGAAGTTAGCTTTGAGCCGCAATTCCACGGCGGGTCAACCAGACCATCGCGAAAGATCAGCGGCGTGGCCGCCAGCATTTTCAAGAGGGGCGGGTGCTCAGGATTTATTCCGAAATCGCCGCATTGGAGATGACGGTATCCAGCCAGGATGTGGACGGGCTCGTCGACAGTTACGCTTGTTCGTGTGGCGTGATACCAAAGTTGAAATGCGAACGCCGAGAACAAAAAGACAGCGGCCGCCGGAAAAGCGAATTTCTGAATGAGAGATCGCTCGTTTTGTTCTGTTCGGCTCATTTTGATCTTGGCTCAGAATGAATGTCGAGGCCGCCCGATCCCCGGGTTTATTTCTTCTTCGTCTCGACCTCGAGTTGGTCCTTGTCAAAGCGGGGTACGGTAAGCTTCCAGCCGCCGCCTTCTTTTATGAAGTCCATCGTCTTCCACTTACCATTCTCGTCAAGGTATTCGACGGTTGCATGTTCGCCGTCGATCTTTTCGTTGCGGACCTGTGCTGTCGCCGCCTGCGGCTTGTCGCAGAGGTCCTTGATCACCTGGTCGAGTGTTTTCTTCTCGTCCTGGGCCACGGCTGTAAAAAATTCGATGATGTCTTGGGAAAGCAGGCTCTTCAGGCCGGCGACATCCTTGTTCTTTCGGGCGGCGTACGCCGCCTCATAAGCGGCAGTCGGCGAACCCGCGGCCGCGGTGGTTGCCGCGGTCGTCGCCGGGGTTGCCGGTGCCGCGGCGTTTACGGCTGCTGGCGTGTTCGCACTGACAAACGGCAATGTTGGCCGGTGAATTCGCCGCGGCATTCCTATTATCGGCCGTCTGACAGGCGGACGCAGCTCCTAAAACTACGGCAAGTCCGATCAAGGTCAGTTGTTTTGTATTCTTCACATAATCTCCTGTTTTTGATATTTTGTTCCGCCCAAGATACTGGGGATAGGTCGATGTCGATCCTGCGCGCCTATTCCCGGGCGATGGGATGACCGTATGTTAAACCTAATGGTTGGCTCGCGACAACGTCAGACAAACTGTTAGAGTTCCGCTGCTCCGTTTTGCCGGGCACATCTCCTGTTTTCACAGAGCCCAACATCGGTTTATAATATCGGCAATCTGCGAAAATGAGCATCGAACGTGCCCGGGAAATCCTCAAACATCGCTTCGGCTATGATTCATTCCGACTGGATCAGGAGCCAGCGATCACAGCTGTCCTCGCCAAAAAGGACTGTGTTGTGCTGATGCCGACCGGCGGCGGAAAATCGCTTTGTTACCAGATACCGGCACTGATACAGGACGGTTTGACCGTGGTGATCTCGCCGCTGATCGCCCTGATGAAGGACCAGGTAGATGCTCTGAGGAATAATGGCATCGAAGCGGCCTTTTTGAATTCGACACAGACAAGCCGGGAGCAGGTAGATGTTTTTCGCGACGCGCGCAGTGGAAAGCTCAAGCTGCTATATGTCGCGCCGGAACGCCTTTTGCAAAGCGGTGACCTGTTCCTTGACTTCCTCCGCGGAATACACGTTTCGCTTTTTGCGATCGACGAGGCGCATTGTATATCGAGCTGGGGACACGACTTCCGGCCCGAATACCTGCAGCTTGCCAAGCTAAAGGCGGAGTTTCCGCAGATCCCGCTGATCGCGTTGACCGCCACGGCGGACAGGCTGGTGCGTAAGGACATTGTCGAGCGGCTGAACATTAACGACGCCGAGCGGTTTGTCTCGAGCTTTAATCGGCCGAATATTTTTTACGCGGTCGAGCCTAAACGAAACTCTTACGACCGGCTCCTCGGTTACCTCGATAAACGGAGGGAAGAAAGCGGGATCATCTACTGTCTGAGCAGGGCCTCGACCGACTCGCTCGCCGCGGACCTGCGGGACGAGGGATTCAGGGCGTTGTCCTATCACGCAGGCCTCGACAAGCAGACCCGGGACAAACACCAGAATTTGTTTCTAAGGGACGAGACAAAGATCATAGCGGCCACGATCGCGTTTGGCATGGGCATTGACAAGTCA
The DNA here is from genome assembly GCA_035536695.1 of Pyrinomonadaceae bacterium. GTDB lineage: Bacteria > Acidobacteriota > Blastocatellia > Pyrinomonadales > Pyrinomonadaceae > OLB17. The sequence goes on from DATLNN010000002.1 coordinate 3,603, forward strand.
AATGTCAGGTTTGTCGTTCACATGGACCTGCCGAAAAACATCGAGAGTTATTATCAGGAGACGGGGCGCGCCGGACGAGACGGCCTGCGAAGCGACGCATTGCTGTTTTTTAGCTGGGCCGATGTAATTAAGTTAAAAGGCTTTGCCGAGGTCGAGGGGAACGCGGCGCAATCGGAGATCATGCTGAAGAAGCTCGATACAATGGGCAAGTTCGGCGATCTCAGGACGTGCCGGCGGCGGTTTTTGCTCAGTTATTTTTCCGAAGAGCTGAACGAAGACTGCGGCAATTGCGACAACTGCACGACTACTCTTGAGCGGTTTGACGGCACGATCATTGCCCAAAAAGCTCTGAGCGCGGTTTATCGTACGGGACAGCGCTTTGGCATGAGCTATATAGTCGATTTCCTGCGCGGCTCGCAATCGGAAAAGATCCGCGAGGAACATAAGAAACTAAAGACCTTCGGTGTCGGTGCCGACATC
>DATLNN010000003.1:0-7066 GCA_035536695.1 Pyrinomonadaceae bacterium
CCTTACTACGCGACCCATGGACAGATCGCAAGGCATCGGACGCTCGGGATGGTCGGGATGTTCGTCGCGGGCGGTGTGTGTCTCACGGCGCTCAGCATGATGCACCGCGATTTCGTGTCCGCACAGACTGCAATTGCCGATCCGGGGCGTTTCGGTCCGTTTCAGCCCTGGTTCTTTTATGGAGTCGCGGCGATCGAGATCGTCATGATGACGGCATTCGGCTATGCGGTCATCAAGAGCATTATCCACCGCAAAGAGATCGAAAACCATTCGTGGTGGCTGATCTCGACAGTCTTTTTGATAATGATGCCGGCGCTCGCACGCGGTGTGCAGTTCGTCTGGATCGGTATCAACTTTGCCGATTGGCCAAACGTCAACATTATGACGCCGGTATATATCGGCCAGGCGATAATAATCGGGATGATCGCACTGGCAGCCTGGAAATTTGGTACGCTCAGGCATCCGGCGACGTATCTCGCCATTGGCGTGAATCTTTTTGTTCTACTTCTTGAGCCGCTCGGCCGGTCTGCCACGGTCGAGGCATTCTTCAAGGCCGTGATCAAAGGTTAGCGTTCGATTTGTTATAATCGTGCGCTCATGGCGAACGCGAAAACGTCCTATCCTAAGAGCAAGATACGGATACTGCTGCTCGAGAATGTTTCCGCCGCGGCGGCGAGGGAACTGGCTGCAAGCGGATACGCCGACGTTGAGCGGATCAACGGCGCTCTGAGCGAGGCGGACCTGATCAGGGCCGTCAAGGGCGTGCACTTGCTAGGCATCCGCTCGAAAACTCAGATCACAAAGAAAGTCATCGAAGGCGCAGACAAACTGCTCGCTATCGGCTGCTTTTGCATTGGCGTCAACCAGGTCGACCTGGCGGCAGCGACGAAGAAAGGAATCGCCGTCTTTAACGCACCGCATGCGAATACGCGTTCGGTGGCGGAATTGATAATTGGGTTGTGTGTGGTGTTGATCCGGCGGATCGCGGACAAAAATGCGGCGGCACATCGCGGGGAATGGCTGAAGGATGCAGCCGGAAGCTTTGAGTTGCGAGGCAAGACTCTCGGAATTGTCGGCTACGGAAATATCGGCACGCAAGTGTCCATAATGGCCGAGGCCTTGGGGATGCATGTCGTTTACTACGACATAGCGACTAAATTGCCGCACGGAAATGCCAGACAGGTACACGAACTTCGGGAGCTTTTATCGCAATCGGATATCGTTTCGCTTCACGTGCCGTCTGACCCGACTACGAGAAACCTGATCGACGACGGAGCGATCGGCCTGATGCGCAACGGAGCGATCGTGCTCAACTACAGCCGCGGAGACGTTGTCGATCTCGAGGCGCTGGCGGCCGCACTCAGCTCGGGCAAACTGGCCGGCGCCGCCGTGGATGTTTTCCCGGATGAGCCCGAGAAAGCGGGTGATCCGTTTTCGAGCGTGTTGCAAAATCTGCCGAACGTCATCCTGACGCCGCACATCGGCGGCTCGACCGAGGAGGCCCAGGCGAGCATCGGCCTTGATGTTACGTCAAAGCTGATCAAATATCTCGAGCTTGGCATCAGCGAGGGCTCGTACACGGTCCCGCCCGTCGCGTTACCCCCTCAGGCTGGGACGCATCGGATCCTGCATATTCACCGAAACATCCCCGGTATCTTGGGCCAGATCAACTCGCGCCTTTCAAAGCGGGGCATCAACATAACGGGCCAATATCTCAAAACCAACGAAGAGATCGGTTACGTTATTCTTGACGTTGATTCTAAGATATCGAAAGAGGCTTTCGAGATACTTCGCGGAATCAAAGGCACGGTTAAGGCTCGGATGGTTTACTGATCTTAGCCGCAGATAAACGCAGATAACGTGGGTAAGAATCCTTAGGAGATCTTTCTGATCTGTGTCGCCCGCGCGTATCCGGCTAAATTCTGTTTGAAGGTGAGAATGATATAGATGAAGATAGTGATCCCCGGCGGCTCGGGCCAAGTTGGGACGGTGCTCGCCCGGGCGTTTCAAAATGACGGTCATGACGTGGTTTTCCTGTCGCGAGAGTCGCGGCCAACCCCCTGGCGAACAGTTGGCTGGGACGCCGAAACGATCGGGTCCTGGGTCGACGAGATTGACGGCTCGGATGTTGTGATAAATCTCGCTGGCCGAAATGTAAACTGCCGCTACAATGAGCAAAATCGGCGAGAGATAATGGATTCGCGCGTGAATTCGACGCGTGTCGTCGGCGAAGCGATCGCAGCTTCTGTCAAACCGCCAAGAGTTTGGCTGCAGGCGAGCACCGCCACCATCTACGCTCATCGATTTGACGCCCCGAACGACGATGTCACGGGCATAATCGGCGGACACGAACCGGACGCGCCCGATACATGGAACTTCAGCATCGATGTTGCCACTGCCTGGGAACGTGCCGCGAACGCCGCCATTACTCCCAACACACGCAAGGTGCTGATGCGGTCCGCAATGACGATGAGTCCTGATCGCGACGGCATTTTCGATACACTTCTCGGCCTGGTGCGGGTCGGTTTGGGCGGAATGGCCGCCAGCGGCCGGCAATATATTTCCTGGATTCACGATCATGATTTCATTCGATCCGTTTATTGGCTGATCGAGCATGACGATCTTACCGGCCCGATCAATCTCGCCTCGCCAAATCCGCTACCCAACCGGGAATTCATGAGCATACTTCGCAAGGCGTACGGAATGCCGATTGGCCTGCCGGCTTTCGAGTGGCAGCTCGCTATCGGCGCTTTCGTCATGGGCAGCGAAACCGAGCTAATATTGAAGAGCCGCCGGGTCGTGCCAAAGCTATTGACCGACTCAGGCTTCCGGTTCGAATTCGCCAACTGGAGCGATGCTGCTCGCGATCTGTGCGAACGCTGGCGGAGAGAGAGAAGATGATGCTTGTTATGAAATCTCTTTTACTTATCATGTTTTTGGTTCTTGGTATTCACGGCCAATGGGTAAAACAGGCTGTGGATACGACCGCCAGCTTTCGCGGGCTTTCGGTCGTGAATGAAAAGATCGTCTGGGCCAGCGGGACAGGCGGGACCGTAATTCGCACGATCGATGGCGGTAAAACGTGGAATGTCATAAGCGTTCCGGGTGCGGAAAAACTCGATTTCCGTGACATTGGGGCATTCGACGCCAATACCGCATACATCCTCAGTATCGGCAACGGCGACTCATCCCGCATATATAAAACGACCGATGGCGGCAGAACGTGGAAGCTTCAATTTACTAACGCGGATCCAAAAGCCTTCTTTGATGCCATAGCGTGCTGGGACAGGTCGAACTGCATCGCGATGTCCGATCCGGTCGACGGCCATTATGTACTGATCTCGACCGCGAACGGCGGAGCAAACTGGATCCGGATAGTCAGCAACAGGATGCCCGCAGCCAAAGATGGTGAGGCAGCCTTTGCGGCCAGCGGCACATGTATGATTACACAGGGCAAGAATACGGCGTTTCTTGTCTCCGGCGGCGCGGACGCCCGTGTTTTTCGCTCGGATGACCGTGGCAAAACGTGGACGGTCGCTGACGCGCCGATAATAAAAGGCACGGCGGGCAGCGGCATCTTTTCGATTGCGATGAAGGACTCGAGTAATGGCATCATCGTCGGGGGAAACTACGAAAAGCCGGGCGAAAAACTGAACGCGCTTGCCTTTACGTCGGATGGCGGCCGGTCGTGGAGAGCTGCTCAGGGCCTAGGCGGCTACCGTTCGGCCGTTGCCTACATCGGAAAGACTTCGGTCGTCGCGGTCGGAACAAACGGGTCCGATATCTCAGCCGATCTGGGCAAGACCTGGCGTCCGCTGGGCTCTGAGAATTTAAATTCCGTCGCTGGGTACAGCCGGGGATACTCGTTCTATACGTGGGCGGTGGGGCCCAACGGCATGATCGCAACTTATGGTCAGAGCGTGCATATTAGCGTGAGATAAAGGCCAATGCCGCCATGGTACGACATTATCGGGACCCTTGGCGTCGGCGTCATCGTTCTTACGTATGTACTGCTTCAGCTCGGGCGTGTGCGCAGCGACCAACTTGCCTATTCGGCTCTCAACGCCGTAGGCGCCGTTCTGATCCTCATCTCCCTTTACTACGTCTTTAATCTGCCGTCGTTTATAGTAGAGTTTTTCTGGCTCGTTATTAGTTTGTTCGGTATCGGGAAGTATTTGGCCCGACGAGAATCTTAATTCGCAGGATGGGCGATAGCATCGTCGCAGTTATGAAATGGCTTATCGAAAAATCGCGCTATCTGGCGCTGGTCGCGGTGGTCGGCCTCCAAATTGGCGCCATTGCTGCTCTCTATGATGGAGCCAGAAAGGTGGTGAGGCTCGTTCAAATAGCGCTGGTCGATGTTCCTTCGGATTCAAAGGCATTGCCCGTGCTGTTTGAGAGCCTTGACAGCTTTCTTGTCGCCATTGCCTTGATCGTTATTTCGGTCAGCATCTATGAGCTTTTCATCGGTGATCTGGCGGTTCCCGACTGGATGACCGTCAAGAATCTCAGTGAACTAAAAGCAAAATTCGGCGTAGTTCTAATTCCGGTGATGGCGGTGAAATTTGTCCAAAAGCTGCTCCAGTCCGAGAGCTCGCTCGACACTCTGTACTATGGCATTGCCGTGGCGGTCGTATCAGCCGCATTGACGGTTCTGACCATTGTGGCCGAAAAGGAAAAACAGGATGAGATCGAGCGGCATCCGGAAGAAGAAGAAACGCGGGCCAAAGACCTTTAGCTCGAACGGCCTCATAGGTGTACAGAGAATGCTCATGCCTTGACTTCATTTCGGCAATTTAAATGCAGAGTTTTACGAGTGTTCCATTTAAGGCGGAAACGAATCACGGGCTGTCATCGGTGAACGGCGTCGCGAAGTTTTCGAGCGCCGGCGTGGTACTGGAATTTGAGTCAAAGCTGTTCGGCATAATCGGCGGCGGCGTAGAAAGGTGCGGCTGCCGAAAGAGGACATTCTGGACCTGAAATTTCGAAAAGGAATTTTTAAGCGTCTGGCGAAGATCGTGATTCGTACCAAGACCGTAACAAAGCTAGCCGAGCTCCCACATAGCGAGGGCAAATTAACCTTAAACCTCATCCGCGACGACTTTGAACGCGCACGCGACGCAGTCCTACAACTGCAGCGGGATATGGACGAACAGCCGCCATCGCTGCCGCCGACTCATACCCCGGTCAGCGTACTCTTTGACGAGAGCGAAGACGAAACAAAGGAATTGCGGGGCAGATAGTTGTGAGTGAAGTCTGAGAGCCGGCGCCCGGACCGCAAATGGACGCATACGATTTGCTAAAACTGATCCTGATGGTGGGCGGGACACTGCTCGTCTTTGGGATCATCGGGGTCGGCGCCGTATATTTAGCACTGCGGCTTCTGCCCGTGATTATCAATAGGCGTCTTGATAAATTGGCACAAACCGCAAAGGCATTAGGCCTTGAAGTCGACCGCACAGCAGGACATCCTCTTATAAAACCCCTGGTCGGTGTTTACGGGAAACATAACGTCGAGGTACTCGCCTTTAGGCAGCCCGCCGGCGAGCACTCTCATATTAACCTTGTTTCTTGCGAGGTGTTTTTTGCCGAACCTATAGGGTTTTCGTTCCTAATAAAGTCCCGTCCGCGTTTCTTTCAGGAGGTTATCTCGGTATTTACTGGACCCGATCCAGAGATCGGCGTCCCGTCCTTCGACAACGCATATCACGTTGAAACGAAGTCAATTGCCGATCTGCGTAAGATGCTGTTGTTCGAACCAGACAACGGCATGCGGCCCTGCATACTGACTGACATCTTTCTTATCCAAAAACGGAGCAGGCTGATCGAAGCGACCGACACATCGGTGAAAGTCACCGTCGAGGGAGAAGTGCACGAAGCCGAACGCATCAAAAAAGGCCTGAACGATGCTATTTTTCTCGCCGAACGCTTTCGAGCCGCCCGCGAGGCGACTCGGATGGCTTAGCGCATTTCGTTTATGCCTACTGTGCCAGCCGCGGGTCCGGTTTTGTCTTTATCTCGTATTCCTTTGGCGGTTCCATGCCCAAGAGGTGTTTTACAAAATAATCCCACCGCCGCCGGGTCATATAATTGCTCGCCGCGCCGTAGCCGTGGCGTGCGTTCGGGAATATAACCAAATCAAAATCCTTGTTGGCCTTGATGAGCGCGTCGACGACAAGCCACGTGTTGTAGGGCGGCACATTGTCGTCCATATTGCCATGGGCTAGCATTAGCTTGCCTTTTAGATTTTTGGCGTAGATCTGGTTTGCCTGCGCCTCGTAGTTGTCCTTGCCGTCGGCCCCTTTGGTCAACAGGCCAATGTAGCGTTCGCCCCAATCGTCCTCGTAGTTGCGGTTATCATGATTGCCCGATTCTGAGATACCGACCTTGTAGAAATCCGGATAGCGGAACATCGCCGCGGCGGTCGCAAATCCGCCACCCGAGTGGCCCCACACGCCCACGCGGGTCAGGTCCATGTACGGGTATTTTGCGGCAAGTTCTCTGATACCGGCCATCTGGTCCTCGAGCGTATTGTCGGCCATATTGCCATAGCATGCATCGTGAAATGATTTCGACCGGTCCGGGTTGCAGCTGCCGTCAATGATCACCACAACGAATCCGAGTTCGGCGAGGGCCTGGTGGTCGCCGCGGGTCGCGGCGAACGAGCGGGCTCCGACGCCGCCGCCCTGCGGGCCAGGGTAGATGTAATTGATGATCGGGTATTTTTTCGAAGTATCGAGATTGGTCGGCGTAAACATTACGCCGTAAAGGTCCCACTTACCGTCACGAGCTTTTACGGTGACCGGCGTGGCGGGTTTCCAGCCCGATGCGGTAAGACGCGAAATGTCCGCCTTCTCTAGATTTGCGATCAGTCTCCCGGTCAGATCCCGAAGCACCGTCGTCGGTGGCGTGTCGATCTTTGAATAAGTATCGACAAAATATCGTCCGTCGGGCGAGAGCGTAATTGAATGGTTGCCATCCTCAGGGGTCAATAGCGTCAAGTTACGCCCGTCCAGATCGATGCGGTAAAGGTAGCTCTGATAGGGGTCGCGGCCCTTTTCGCGCC
>DATLNN010000004.1:0-11460 GCA_035536695.1 Pyrinomonadaceae bacterium
ACGACATCTGTGTCTCGGTCGCGGGTGGGACACCGACTCCAACTCCAACGCCGACCGCGACGCCGACTCCGACTCCAACTCCGGCGCCTCCACCAGTGACTTGTGGGGTTGTTAACAACACTGGTTTCGAGACGGGCGACTTCAGTGGTTGGACTCCAACGGGCATAGCTAGCGTCGGTACCGGCTTCCCACGCTCAGGAGCGTTCGCCGCTGACCTGGGTACCGGCACTCTTTCTCAAATCGTCCCGACCGTTCCGGGCCAAAGCTACAATGTGAGTTTTTGGCTTCGATTGGATAGCGGCGCCGGGCTCAACACCTTTGCGGCCGCTTTTGCCGGTGTGCCCGTAATCACCACACCGATAGTGAATTCCGGCGGCTTTGCGTACACACAATTTACCCTGAACAACGTTCAGGCCGCCCCGCTCGTCAACTTCAGCGTCCTGGAATTTACATTCGCGAACACTTCCCAAGTCTTCCATTTGGACGACGTGTGTGTCTCGGTCGCAGCCGGTACTCCAACTCCAACGCCAACCGCGACGCCGATGCCGACCGTTACGCCGACACCGACACCGACCGCGACGCCGACGCCCGGCTTGACACCGCAAACAATAACGGTGAATCCGGCGGCACCTGCCACGGCGACCGTTGGCACAACATTCCCCGTGGGCGCCACGTCCAGCTCGGGTCTGCCGGTTACGATCACCGCTTCGGGATCCTGCGCGGTTCAGAGCGGCGGGACCGGCACGGCCGTCATTCTGGTGACAAGTTCAGGCACCTGCACGGTTTTATACAGCCAGGCGGGCAATGCTAGTTTCGCGCCGGCACAACAGGCATCCACTACGAGTACGACCACTGCCGGCTCGATAGCGCAAACGATAACGGTGAACCCGGCGGCACCCGCCACGGCGACCGTTGGCACAACATTCCCCGTGGGCGCCACGTCCAACTCGGGTCTGCCGGTTACGATCACGGCTTCGGGATCCTGTGCGGTTCAGACCGGCGGGACAGGCACCGCCGTCATTCTGGTGACAAGTTCAGGCACTTGCTCGGTTTTATACAGCCAGATGGGCAATGTTAATTTCGCGCCGGCACAGGTAGCCAGCACGACTACGACGACTGCCGGCTTGACACCGCAATCTATAACGGTGAACCCGGCGGCACCTGCGACGGCAACCGTTGGCACAACATTCCCCGTGGGCGCCACGTCCAGCTCAGGTCTGCCGGTCACGATCACCGCTTCGGGATCCTGCGCGGTTCAGAGCGGCGGGACCGGTACGGCCGTCATTCTGGTGACGAGTTCAGGCAATTGCACGATTTCATACAGCCAGATGGGCAATGCTAGTTTCGCGCCGGCACAGGTAACCAGCGTCACGACTGTGGCAGTCGTCGGAGGAGGAGGTCTCGAAGCCGATGTCGCAACGCGCTTTACGGGTGACGGCGTGCTGCGTGCAAACGACGTCGAACAGGAACGCCTGTTCGTCTCGCGCCTTGAAGTGCCAAACCCGCTCACCAACGAGTTCCAGAGGGCCGATGTCGCTCCGTATGAAACCCGGGGAGACGGAAGTCTCAACGCGGCGGACTTCCAGTTGGTTAAGAACTATGTTGCGAACCTGGTAGCCCAGCAAGCGGCTGGCGGCCCGAATCAAGCCGTCGCAACCGCACTTCCGCTGGAAGAACGTGACGCGGATGCAGTGGGCAGGACCATGAGAATAGTCTCAGCCGATGCACAGGCTAACCGCAAAGCTTCCGTCTCGGTCGAGATGGACTCACTCGGAGATGAGGTCGTTGCTCTGTTCACGATCAACTTCGACGCATCGAGACTCAGCAACCCGGTTGTCACCCTCGGCGAGGGAGTACCGGAAGGCACTACTCTTACAGCGAACACCCGCAAGGCGTTCGACGGCCAGGTGACCGTGCTTATCGATTCGCCTGCCCCGTTCACCACGAGCTACGCAGCACGTGTCGTTACCATAACCTTTGACATTGCGAAAGATGCACCGGTCGGCGAAACACCGATCAGCTTCGATTCGGGCAGCTTCTCCGACGCCGAGGCGCGATCACTCCGTGCCACTTACAAGGACGGGTCGATCACAATAAAGGGCCGCACCCACGTAGCCCGCATCTTTGAAGAAGACTCGTTTTCGCTCTTCGGTCTTATGACACGCTAAAGCGTTAAAACAAACCCGCCCCGCCGGGCAAACCCGGCGGGCATAAATTCAGCCCGAACAGGCAAATTAACGCCTGTTCGGGCCTTTTGTCATAGTTCATGGCTTTAGCTTGCGAGGCGATATAAATCCTTCTATATGTCGTAATACATCGCGAACTCAAGGGGGTGGGGTCGCAGACGTAGCGGCGTGATCTCGTTCTCTCGTTTATAGGTGATCCAGCGTTCGATGAGCTGGGGGGTGAAGACATCGCCTTTTAAGAGAAAGTCATTATCATCCTCAAGTGCTTTGAGCGCGTCGTCGAGGCTGCCGGGCAGCGACGGGACATTGGCGAGTTCCTCGGGCGGCAGGTCGTAGATGTCCTTGTCAAGCGGTTCGCCGGGATCGATGCGGTTCTGGATGCCGTCGAGGCCCGCCATCAATAATGCGGCAAACGTGAGATATGGATTGCACGATGGATCGGGCGGACGGAATTCCAGGCGTTTGGCTTTTGGCGACTGGGAGAACATCGGGATGCGGACCGCGGCTGAGCGGTTACGGGCCGAGTAGGCCAGATTTACCGGTGCCTCAAAACCGGGCACGAGACGTTTGTAGCTGTTGGTGGTCGGCGCGGCAAAACCGATCAGGGCCGGGGCGTGTTTTAGCAGGCCCCCGATATAGAATTTCGCCATCTCGGACAGCCCGGCGTACTGGTCACCGCCGAATAGCGGCTCTCCGTCTTTCCACAGCGACTGGTGGCAGTGCATGCCCGAGCCATTGTCGCCGTAGATGGGCTTAGGCATGAAGGTCGCCGTTTTGCCCGCGGCATGTGCCGTATTTTTGACCACGTATTTGAACAGCATCACGTTGTCGGCGGTGTGCAGCAAGTTAGAGAAACGGAAGTCGATCTCGCACTGCCCGGCGGTCGCTACCTCGTGATGATGACACTCGACCATGATGCCTACGTCGGCAAGGATCGACGAGATGGTGTTGCGGATATCGACCAGCGAGTCGAGCGGGGCGACGGGGACGTAACCTTCTTTCGCCCGGATATGGAAGCCCGTGTTCAAAACGTCGCCGCTCTCTCGGCCTGAATTCCAGTGGCCTTCTTCGGAATCCACAAAGTATCCGGCCGAGTTTTGGTTGTTATGAAAGCGGGCCTGGTCGAAGATGAAGAATTCCGCCTCGGGCCCGACGAACACCGTGTCGGCTATGCCCGTAAATTTCAGATAGCTTTCCGCTCTTGATGCGACCGAGCGCGGGTCGAGCCAGTAGCCCTCTTTTGTCATCGGGTCGACCGCATTTGCGATCAGGCAGAGCGTAGTGTTGTCCGTGAACGGGTCGATCCAAAAGCGCGATGGGTCCGGAACGAGCAGCATGTCAGACTCATGGATCGCCGCCCACCCTCGCAGACTCGAAGCGTCAAAGCCAAAGCCGTCCTCGAAACTGTCCTCGGACAGCTGATCGATCGGAAACGTCAGGTGGTGCCACGCGCCGATTAGATCGGTAAAGCGCACAGAGACAAATCTCGCTTCCTGGTCGGTAGCGTAGGTCAAAACATTCTTGGGGTTCATTAGTTCTCCTCGGTTAGGTCGAGTAAAGTTGGGGCAGCGAATAGTCGCATAGCGGCAGATTCAAAAAAGAGATAATACAATATAAGAAAAGAACTTCAAAACGTGATGTTAAAAACGCTGCATGTGCACCACAAAGACACGAAGGACACAAAGGTTTGATAAGAATAGGTTTTTGGCGCGGTTGCGTATATGCGCAAAGTCGCAGAGACGCAAAGAAAAGTAAGGTCAGCTGAGCGCAACTTTTTCCTTGGCTTTCTATGCGTCTTTGCGGCTTTGCGGGCCAATTCTTCGCAGCCCAAGCGGCGTTCGAGGGGTATGGTAAGATAGGTCACCTTGGCGGGGGAAACGATATGAGAATGAATCAGACGCGAATTCGTTTGATCCTATTGCTGATTGGTGTGCTTTTGCTTTGTCAATTGACTGCGGCCCAAAAGCTGAGCACGGACGAGCAGAAGATCATCAGCTACATCGATGCTCATTTGGGCGACGCGATTTCGCTTATCCAACGATCTGTTGATATAGAGAGCCCGACCGAGGACCTCGCCGGTGTTAAGGCCGTTGGGATGCTGTATGCAAAAGAGCTCGAGGCCGCCGGATTGCGGGTCAAATGGATCGATATGCCGGCCGAGGCAAAACGTGCGGGCCACTTGGTTGCTGAGACTGGGGGTACACGGGGCAAGCGGCTGTTGCTGCTCGGCCACCTCGACACCGTGCTCCGCGGCGAGAAGTTTCGTCGCGAGGGCGACCGGGTATTCGGTACCGGTGTCGGCGATATGAAAGGCGGAAACGTGCTGGCCATCACCGCGCTTAAAGCGCTGCATGCTGCGGGCGTGCTGAAAGATACGCGGATCATTGTGATGTTCACGGGGGATGAGGAGGACTCATGCGAGCCGGTGGCGGTCTGCCGGGGCGACATGATCGCGGCGGCAAAGCGCAGCGACGCTGCCCTAAGCTTTGAAAGCACGATCCTTAACACGGCGACCGTCGGCCGGCGCGGCTCCAGCTCATGGACGCTCGAGGTCGAGGCAAAGACGGGCCATTCGAGCCAGATCTTTCGAGACGGCATGGGCAACGGGGCGATCTTTGAGGCGTCGCGAATAATAAACGAGTTTCGCGAAAAGCTGAGCGGCGAAAAGTACCTGACCTTTAATCCGGCGTTATTCGTCGGCGGGACTACTGTATCGGTGACCGACTCGGACGGCATGGCATCGGGCAAAACGAACGTCGTGCCCGCAAAGGTAGTGATCAAGGGCGATCTTCGGTTTATCAGCGAAGCGCAGAAGGAATCGGCCAGGAACCGGATGCGCGAGATCGTTGGCAAGAGCCTGGCCGGCGCAAAGGCAAAGATCACATTCCAGGACGGTATTCCGGCTATGACGCCGGTCGAGGGCAACTATGCCCTGCTTAAACAACTCGACCAGGTCAGCCGCGACCTCGGCTATGGCACCATTGAGGCTCTCGACCCGGGCGATCGCGGAGCGGGAGACGTGGCGTATGTTTCCAACCTCTTACCGGCCCTCGACGGGATCGGTATCGGCGGAAGTCAAAATTCACATGCAAAAGGCGAATCAGCAAGCGTAGAGAATTTCGCTATGCTGACGAAACGCGCCGCCCTGTTGATATACAGGTTGACCCGTGAGTGAGGCATAAGCAGGTTGGGGAGGCCCGCACGAAGTAAGGCTATTTTCTGTCCACGCAAAGTGGGATGCCCTTACTTCAGGCAGGCTTCTGTAACCGGGCGAGCGGCTAGAAAACCAGAGTATCGGCGACCGTGATCTTTGATACTTTGAAATCGAACTGCCGCGGGATCAAATATGCAAAGCGGTTCTTAGACGTGAAAAAATTGCCGTCGAAGACAAAGCTAAACTCCGAATTGTCCTTAGTCAGAAAAGCGTTCCCCTTATCATCATTCCGGGCAAAAAAGAACATTGCCGAATCACCGCGTTTTGCCGGAGCGATAAAATGGATCAATTCCCTCTTTTCGCCCTTATCGTTCCGCAGCCAGGCGTTACCTTTCATCTGATCGAGCGTCATCCCCTCGAAGATCGCCTCTTCGACAAACTCTCCGGAAGGATTGGGGATCTGGGTTAGGCTGACCACGTAATTATTCTTGCACGCGGGGCACTCGAGCAGCATCTTATTGGCCTGGTTAAACTCCGCTTTGGCCTTGTCGTTCATCTTCTCGTAGCCCGCGGCGATCTGCCTGAGCCGTGCGATGGCAAGGCGGATCGGCAAGCCCGAATATAGCCGCATCACGATCGGCGGCGGAGCTCCGGTCAGGTCGGAGCGGCTTCGCTCGGAGCCGACCAACCGGTTGTCAGATTGCTGGCGGCGTGCGCCTGCCGCCGCCGCGGCGGCGGCACCCTCGTTCGATTGATAGGTTCTCACCCAGGCAGAATTATTTAGAATTTCCGTCGCTTCTTTTTGCGTCCACTGGTCGATCGGCTTGTTTTTCTCCAGGGCGCTTTGACCAAACGCAACAGCCGTCAGCGTAACGATCAAGACAGCAAGAACCGACTTGTTAAATTTCAACATAGTTATTTACCTCGACTGACAATATCTCGTAGTTTTTACGGCTAGTGTAAACCTAACCCGGATTCTAAGACAAACGTCGCCGCGTTAGCAAACGATCTCGCCGATGAGGTCGTACGCATGCGCCGCTGTGATCCGCACGTCGTAGATCGCGCCGACCTGGGGCTGAAAGTTCTCGGGCACGTCGTTTATGAGAATGTAGCCGTCGATCTCCTGGGTTTGCCCCTCGAGCCGGCCTTGGAAAAGGAGGTCCGATTCCTGAGAGAGGCCTTCGAAGATCGCCTTGTAAGTACCGCCGATCTTCGCCTTGTTCAGCTCTTTGCTGATCTTTGCCTGTTCCTTCATCAGGCGATTTCGCCGGCGCGCGGCCACCTTTGCGTCGACCTTATTCGGCAGATCATAGGCCGCAGTTCCCTCTTCATCGGAATAGGTGAAAACGCCGACATTGTCGAACCGGGAGTTTTGAACGAACTTGATCAGTTCCTCAAAGTCCTCATCCGTTTCGCCCGGAAAGCCGGTGATAAACGTCGTGCGGATGGCAATGCCCGGCACCTTTTCCCGCACTCGTGCGATCAGGCTCTCTAGCGACTCGCGCGTGCCACCGCGTTTCATCAATTTCAGAACGTTTCGCGACGCGTGCTGGAGCGGCATGTCGAGATATTTGACCGCCTTAGGCGTTTCGCGTAACGCGGCGAGAAAGGCGTCCGAAATATGGGTCGGATAGGCGTACATGACGCGGACCCACTCGATACCATCGATCTCGCCGAGCGCCCTGATGAGGGCCGCGAGCGCGTCAACCTCGCCAAGGTCTTCCCCGTAACGGGAGGAATCCTGGGCGATCAAAACGATCTCCTTGACGCCCTGTTTACCGAGCATTCTGGCCTCTTCAATGATCGAACCAAACCGCCGTGACCTAAAGGAGCCACGCATGGCGGGTATCGAGCAGAAGGCACACGGCCGGTCGCAGCCCTCGGCGATCTTGATAAATGCCATGTGCGAATCGGTAGCCCTGAGGCGCGGCGTGTATTCGTCGTAAAGGTAAGTGGCGGACTTGTTGCCGATCGGCGTTATGGTTAGCGACTTGGCATCGAATTCAGCATCGGCCGCCTTGAGGATCTCACCGACCTGCGACGTACCGATAAAAGCGTCAACCTCTGGGAGCTCCTTGATCAGGTCATCACGATATCGCTCGACGAGACAACCAGCGACAATAAGGCGTGTCGCGCTTCCATCGGCCTTCCAGCGCGCCGCATCGAGGATCGCGTCAATCGATTCCTGTTTGGCCGATTCGATAAACCCGCACGTATTGACGACAACCGTGTCGGCCTCGTTTGCGTTGTTGGTTATCTCATAGCCCGCCTCGGCGAGCTGCCCCATCATCACCTCGCTGTCGACGAGATTCTTAGGGCAACCGAGACTAACAAATCCGACTTTCTTCATACCCGATCCATTCTCGCGGCAAACAAGTAGAATAGCATAGCAAACACGATTTCTCGACCTTAGATGCTCGGGCCGGGAACCAGCGATGGCCGCGATTTAGCCTATGCTTACGCGGACCACCGGCTTGCCCTCCAGCAACCTATTCGATACACTTGCCGAGTCTCCCATATGTCCAGGTCCGATAGAATAAAGATATGAGAAAGCACGTCGACGCGATTTGCGGAGTCATTTTATTGGTTATCATTGTGCTCGGATGTAGTGGAGGGTTTACAACCGCGAATATCAGCAAGTTTGAGGTTGGAAAGAACGATACCGCTGAGCCCCGAGTCACAACTTTCGACGCCGGGGAGAAGGCGTTTGCGGTCGCAACAGTTTCGAACACCAGTCAAAAGCACAAGATGGCGTTTAAGGTCACTTTTGAAAACGTCGAGGGCCAGTCCAAAGGCACCGAGATCTTGAGCAATAGCATCGATTTTGAGGGCTCTCGGCCCGTTTGGTATGGTTTCACGCTTCCGCTGCCGGGTGAGTATACCGTGGAAGCCTCGTTGCTCGACGATGCCGGAAAAACGATCGATACTGAGTCGACCGTAATAACTATTCGGCCTACGGCCGGGACCAATTCGCCCGACGAGAACTCCGACGGATAGGCGCCTGTTAGCCTTGGAGTAAACCCGGGCGAAAAATATTCGAATCAACGAGCGGTCACACCCAGATTTGTCATTTCCAGTTTCTGAAGCATGGTCTCGATCTCGTCCGCTTCGTCACGTGAAAGACGTTTCTTGCCAAAGCGAACTCCGTTGTATATACGGGTAATCTCTAATGCCTCAGGTGCACCCACCTCGAATGCGAATTCAAGGGGGGTTTCATGCTTATTGCGTTCGTGACCGCGTCTTCTTAAGACCTGCTGCATTCGATCATAAAACTCTATCGTCGCGTCGTGTCCCGGGCTCAGAAAACGTTCGCGCAGCCTGCTCCAAATTCCCAGCCTTAATACCTTGCGGCCGAGCCAGACCATCAAAAGTATCCCAAGCGTCACAGCGGAAAGATAAACCAGACCATAAGTGATCGCGATCCGGCTCGCCTCGAATCCCTTGTCACCCCGTACCTCGGCAAGCCATTCGGCCACAGAATCGCGGACACGCCCCAGGTAAGTCGCGGCGCCCACCTGGTAGTCGAGAAAACCGTCTCGGACCGAACGCATGAGCGAACGTTGCTCTTGATTGTCAAAGGCGACGAAGTATTGTATCCAAAAGGTTTCAAGGGCCTCGAGATATTTTGCCGCGGTAGCCCCGATGCCGGTCGAAGGTTGCTCCACGGCACTTGGCGTCGGATCAAATGTCACCCAGACGTTTTCGCCCGGAAAATAAACCTCGACCCAGGCGTGGGCATTGCTTTGCCTCACGACGGTCACGTCCGCCGTTTCGTTATAGTCGCCGCCATGAAATCCGTTAACGACGCGCGTCGCGACGCCTTGAGTGCGGAGCATGATCGCCATGGCGGTCGCAAAATATTCGCAATGGCCCTCGCGGATGTTAAATAGAAAATCCGCCAGGGGTTCCGGGCCGCCGGCCTTCAGTTCGAGTGTGTAACCAAAACTTTCCCGCAGGTAGTTCTCGATCGCCTTGGCCCCGTCGTATCGATTCTCGGCACCCGCGGTGACCTCAGCCGCCAGCCGAGCTATCCTTTCATCGTATTTCGCCGGCAGGCTGCGAAAATTTTGTACCGCACCGGTATATGGCTTGTCATCGGAGCGAAGCTGGTCAATAGCTGGCAGCGAGCGGTCCGAGATAACGCGATAGCTGGTACGCTCGAGATTTCGCGAGTAACTGATCGAACCAAACGCGTCCCTGTAAACCATCGGGAAATTCCCCTGAACACCGACCATCCGCGGCAGCCCAAAAAGCACTGGTGTATCGAGCGGCTCAAGATAGATGGTCTGGATCGTCAGGTTTTCGCGGCTCGCAGCAAAGTCGAGAAGGATAGGGTCGCTGCCAAATTTGACCTTGGTCTCCTTTACGGGCCTCGAATTGCTCCATGTAAGGTTGTCGAAGGTATCAAGTGCAACGCCGCGAAAATAAAGTCCGGCATCCGAATGATCGCCGTCGATCTTCACTCGCATCACGACCGCATCGTCTCGCTGTATCCGCCCGATCTCGCCCAGCCTGACGCGGTCCGAAAATCCCGACCGCGTCTTCAAGCCATCATGGCTCCCGCCAAATCCCGCGCCGCCGACGCGCGGCAGCATAAAGAATAAGGGCAAGGCCAGCGCGATGATAGCCAGGATCAGGGCAATGGCCGTGGCCGGAAGCCGCGCAACTCGAAGGGCCGGGCCTGACTTGGCGTCGGGCGTCGTTTTCTCCGGCGCGGTGCCCGCCATCTTGTCCTCAACGGAGCGTGCAGTCTTTCTGATCTCAAACGCGATGATCGCGCAAACCATTACGAGTAGGTAGAGCAGAAACGACCCCAAATAGAGAGCGCTGATACTTAGCCCCGCCGCCAGCAGTACCTCAAAGAACGCCATCAAATAGAGAAAGACCCAATCGCGATCGCCCTTCTTCTGCACAAGCTTGATCGCGGAAAGTGCCAGGATCATCCGTGCCAAAACGCCCGCGATCCACGTCTCGCCGCCTGTCGGTGTAAATATCTGCTGTTGCCACCCTAAATAGAAAACCGGCAAAGCAAGTACGATCAACGCCGTTCCAACCTTCTCCGATATCTGCCACCGCGAGCCCTCGAGAAACCACGCCGCAAGCATGACTGCAAGAAACAGACCCGTAACCAGAACTCCGAACGTGCCCGACACCCACAACGCCAAAAAGCCGCATAAAAATACGGCGTACGAAACGAGGCGAAAGAAGGTCTCGAAGTGCATCCCGGAGTTATTATATCTCGAAAAGAGCAAGGTTATCGCAGGGAATACAGATCGAGGTCGCCGGCCAATCGCATCCTGATCTGCTCGAGAGCCCGCTTGTCTTTCTTCACCGCCGCTTTTTCGACCGGGATCGCGTAGTTCAGAATGTTAAACAGTTTCATGGCCGAGGCGGATTCCGCCAGCTTCTTCGCCGAAAGGCCATAGCCCTCGATAAACTTGTTCTTTTCGTCAATGCCAAGGTCGTGAAGCGCGACCGAGAGTTCCCACTCAAAGATGCCGGACCGCGCCATCTCCCAGTCAAGGATAGCCGTGATCCTGCCTTCCTCATCGACCATAGTGTTCTTCAAACGCAGGTCTCCGTGGATCAGGACCGGTTTTGGATCTCGTTTGCCCAGTTTTGCGATCGCTTTTCTAATCAAAGCGAGCGTCTCGGCGGGACACACTTTGAAGCGGTCAAGAGTCGAAATTCGGCTCTCGTAGTTCCATTCATCCTTGAGGAACTCTTTGAATCTCCGGTTATATGAGAGCTTATTCTCCGACCAGTCATATGTTTCACCGTAGCCTTTCACGCGTATCGCGTTGATCCGGGCCGCATATCTGCCGAGTTCCCGCAGTATATCGGTGCGCTTCGAGTGGTCTGCGGCGGCCACGCCCGCGGCGGCCTCAGAGATCATGTATGGGAACGGGATTACCGATGATCCGGTTTCGAGAATTGGAGCTACCGGGATCCCTTCTTTGCTTACGCGTGCCTGGACCCACTGCTCTTTTATAAACGAATCAAGCGCCGTAGGCGTGGGGCTAATGCGAATAAAGTATTTCGAGGACTCGGCCTTGACTGAGAACACGAAATTCGACATGCCTGCGTCTTCAAACGTCAGCCGCGATACCTTTTCGCCCA
>DATLNN010000005.1:0-11791 GCA_035536695.1 Pyrinomonadaceae bacterium
AGGTCACGCCGTACGATGTGATACTGTTTGGTAGCGACACCCGGGAAGTGACCGCGACGGGCGCCATGCCGAACCCGGCTAGCGTATCCGCCACTCTGATGGCGATGGCGGATGAGCTTGAAAACGTCCGTCGACTTTCGCTGGAGCGCGTGGGGTTCTATGCAGAAGAACTAGCGGCCAGTAACAACTGGGTGATCTCCGGCAAGCGTACCGCCGACGGAAAACCGATCCTTGCCAACGACCCGCACCTCCAGCCGACAGCGCCTGGGATCTGGTATCTCACCCATCTGTCAACGCCCGACATGCGAGTTTCGGGTGTGACATTTCCCGGTGTTCCCGGCATCATCCTCGGCCACAACGAAAACATAGCCTGGGGCGCGACGAATGTTGGGCCCGACGTACAGGACTTGTATGTCGAAACATTCAACGAAAAAGGCGAATACAAGACTCCGTCGGGATGGGCTCCAGCCGTCGTCAGGATAGAGGCGATCAAGGTTCGCACAAATCCGCTCAAGCCTGATACTGAAATAGTAACCCTCGACGTCATCGAGACGAGAAATGGGCCCGTGATCTTGGAGGAAGGCGGCAAGCGATACGCGCTCAGATGGACGGCCCTCGATCCGCGCAATACCGAGTTTGACGCCTTCTATCGATTTAACCGGGCACGGAATTGGGACGACTTCAAAGCGGGGTTAAAGAGCTATGGCGGGGCGGCCCAGAATTTTATCTACGCCGACGTAAAGGGCAACATCGGCTGGTACGCAGCGAGCCGTATTCCGATCCGTCGCACGGGCGATGGAGCGATGCCGTATGACGGCTCGACCAACGATGGTGACTGGGTTGGAGCTATTCCTTTCGAAGAATTGCCCAACCTCTACAATCCGCCGGGCGGCCTGATCGTGACCGCGAACCAGCGTATCGTCGGAACGTCTTATAAAAAATACGGTCAGATGTCGCGTGACGCGGCCTCTCCGTGGCGTGCCAGGCGGATCTATGATGAGCTCGCGGCAAAAACAAAGATAACCTTGGATGATGTCCGCGATGTCCAGCACGACCCGTACAACATCCCGCTCGCCGCCCTGGCCAAAGAAATTGTAAAGCTTGGTGCGGCGTCCGGGGAAACTTTGGCAGCCCTGAAACAATGGGATGGCCGGATGACTCCCGATGCTCGCGGCGCGTTGCTGGTGAATGAAATCAGGTCCTGTGTGGCTACCAAGATGGCAGACTCAAACAAGCCGGTCCCGGCGTATGTTATCCGTGAGAGGGTTCTTCACACGGCCATTTCCGAGAAATCTCCACGCTGGCTACCCGCCGAGTTTGCCAATTACGGCGATCTGCTGCGATCTTGCGATACGGCAAGCCGGGCGATGTTGACGGACCCGAAACGCTACGGCCCGGACCACACGACGTGGGTCTGGGGCAAGGCCTGGACCGCCCGATTTCCTCACCCGCTTGCCGTCGCACCGCTCATCGGGGCGCAGTTTGCCACTCCGTCGGTCCCGATCAGCGGCAGTGGCCAGACGCCCAACGTCGGTTCGTTCGTTTCGATGCGCCATATCGCCAGCCCTGGGAACTGGGATGCCACCCGCCACGTCATCCCCCTGGGCCAAAGCGGCGATCCGGCCTCACCGCATTTCAAAGATCAATTTGAAAAATGGCGCACGGGCGAACCGGCGATATTTCCGTTCTCAAAGCCGGCAGTAGAAAAAGCTGCGATGGCGACCCTCGTACTCACCCCATAGGATTGCAACGCGATCGGGCCAACTAGACTGCAAACGCTGCTGTGCGGTTAAAACGGTCGGAGTTCCATTCGCTAATGGTGGGAGTCTAAACGCGACAAAAAATCGCTAAGAATGATGGCGGCGGACTCGCTATCCACCAAGCGGCGGGTCTCTTGGATCGACCGGCCCTGGGCCCAGAGGCGCGACTTTGCTTCGTATGACGTGACTCGTTCGTCCTGGAGGAAAACCGGAACGGCCAGCGAGAGGGAAAACTTTCGTGCAAGTTGGCGGGCCTCGCGAGACATTTCACTTTCACTGCCATCGGATTCGAGCGGCAAACCCACGACGAGCGCTTTGGCATCAAATTCCGAGACGATTTCTTTGATATTTGATAGCAGTTTTTTCCAGCTTGTTCGGTGTATCGCCGGGAGCGGCCGCGTGGTGACCCGTAGCTCGTCGCATACGGCCACACCGCATCTCTTTGTGCCGGGATCCAGGCTGATTATCCGGCCCGTGACAGGCAGGCGGGAAAGATCTGCAGGAACGATGTTATTAACAGTTTCTTTTTGTTGCACCTGACTGAGCGGTTAAGCGATAATTGTCCGTCATAACTGCGGGAAACAAAACGTGATATTTCACGTAGCATTGGCGTACCATTACCAGGAAACGCCAGACTTTTTATTAGAGGTATTATATGTCATTTCGGGGAAAGCTTTGGACACTTGCGGTTTCGGGTTTGATCGCGGCCTATGCCGTTATCGGCGGTTTGCCGCTTGTCGGTGGTTTGCTGACTACTTCGGCGCAGCAGCCGGTCAATGATGCGACCGCTCAGCTGCGTATCGTCGAATCTGTGCTCAAGCATATCCAAAACGACTATGTTGACGACCCAAATATGGAAAAGGTCCGTCTCGGCGCTCTTCGCGGGCTGGCAGGCGGGCTCGACCCGTATTCGTCATTCCTCACGGCCGAACAGGTCAAAGCGTACGAGGCCAACAGAACATCTAACAAAGCAGGAATTGGTGCCGAGTTTTCACAGTACTCCGGCTTTCTCTATGTTATCTCGGCCGTGAAAGGATCGCCGGCTGACCGGGGTGGTCTAAAGGCTGGTGATGTTATCGAGTACATTGACAACAAGGCAACCCGCGATCTCTCGCTTTACGATGCACGCCAGCTGATCAATGGCGAAGCGGGAACGACCCTCAGTGTTCGTGTCCTAAGATCTGGCGAGAAACCGCAGACCATCAAACTGACGCGGGGTACCTTCAGGCCGCCGCCGGCCGAATCGCGGATCGAGGCCGGAAAGGTGGGTGTCATCAAAGCTTTTCATCTCGACACGAGCGCCGCTAACGATATTCGCGACCAAATCGCCAACCTTACAAAACAAGGCGTTCAGAAGATCGTTCTTGACCTTCGTGGCGTTTCGTCAGGCACTCTGGCTGAAGGCGTTGCCGTGGCAAATTTATTTATAAAAGACGGCGAGCTGGCTAAGGTTCTTGGACGGGGAAATAAGGTTGAAACGGCATTCGCTGCTGAGCCAGCCAAAGCCATTTTTGACGGTCCGCTCGCCGTACTGACGGACCTCGGAACGGCGGGGGCGGCCGAAGTGGTCGCGTCCGCGGTGCTCGACCGCAAGCGTGGCGAAACCGTCGGTGAGCGAAGCTTCGGATCCGGCACGGAACAGAAGCTTTTTCCGCTTTCGAGCGGCGGCGGCTATCTACTGACGGTCGCGAAGTGGGCATCGCCAAGTGGGACCCCTTTCCTCGGCGAAGAACGAGGAACCACCGGGGTCAAACCGTCAGTCGAGGTAAAGAGGCCCGATACGCCGGAGCCTATCGAGGTCGAGAACCTGATCGACCAGCAGAACGAGAGTCCGAACCAACAGCCCACTCCGTCAGCAACGCCGTCCGTTAAACCGGTTGTCGTAGAGGATGTTCAGTTGAAAAAGGCCCTCGAGATCCTGGTCGGCAGGACCGCCAAAGCTTCGTGATATATGCAGACAACTTGTGTGTTAGAGCGGTTGACGAAGGTGTCGACCGCTTTTTTATTCCCACAATCAACAGTCGCCAAACAATTTCGCCGAATCCATTTTTTTGTATTTTTTTCTAATATTAAGTAGTAGCCAGATCCCTGCGGATTATTACTCCCCCGCCTTTTGTAGGATTTGTCTGAAGGATGCGTAAGACCCGTCTGACGGAATGAAAATTGCGTCGACTTCACTGATTGCTCTAACTGGATCGATTTTAAACCCTAAAAATTTAGAAGATGGAGGCGAAAAATGCGTAAGTGCTTATTTTTATTCCTCGTTTCGATAGCCCTGATGTTTGCGGCTGTAGGGGCTGCCGCCCAGTCGGTGACCGGTTCGCTTTCGGGGGTCGTCGCCGACGAACGCGGGGCTGTGATCGCCGGGGCGTCGGTTACAGCACGAAATGCTGACACTGGGTTGACCCGCAATGCGACAACGGATAGCGAAGGCCGCTTTCGGTTTGTGAACATGCCCGTCGGCGGGTATGAGGTAACGGTCGAGGCCCCAAATTTTTCGAAGCTCGTTCAGAGTGGCATCACTCTCGTGCTCAACCAGGACGCCGTTGTCGATCTGACGCTTAAGCCGGGCGCGGTTACCGAAACTGTGAACGTGACAGAAAACGCGTCCGTTCTGAATACTACGACCGCCGAGGTTGCTACGCGGTTCGACTCGAAGAGGCTTTCGGAGCTTCCGATCGCCCCCAATCGTAATGTGTTTAATGTCCTGCTTTCGACGCCGGGCGTCAGCCAGTTGAGCGCCGGCCAAACCGGTTTTGCTAACGGCTTAAGCTTTTCATCAAACGGCGGCCGTCTTCGCTCGAACAACTTTATGCTGGATGGCCAGGACATTAACGATCCGAGTGTCTCCGGAGGTCAGGTTGCTCTGAATAATCCGGATGCGATCGGCGAGGTCCGGATCATCACAAATCAGTTCCTGGCCGAGTACGGCCGCAACTCCGGTTCCGTTGTTAACTTTATAGGTAAATCGGGAACAAACGATTTCCACGGAACAGGCTTCATGTTCTATAACGGTGAAGAGCTCAATGCCTGCAGCAATACCGACCGGATCGCTGGCTTCTGTAACCCTGCCTCGACAATCCCAAATCGAAGGATCGCCCCATTTAGAAAGGAATTTCAATACGGGTTCACCCTTGGCGGACCTTTCCTCAGTTTTGGCGAGGGTGTTCCGGCCTTTGCACGAGACAAGACGTTCTTCTTTGGCGACTATCAGAGGTGGACTGATCGACAGCTTGCTTCTGGCTCAGCCATTAGCGGTGCGCCGACCGCGGCAGGACGCGCTGTACTGCAAAACGTTGTCGGAAATCGCCCGCAGGTTCAGGCACTGCTCAATTATCTGCCAGCAGGCACGCCGAACGGGCAATCGACGAGCTTCACGGTCGGCGGCGTGACGCATACGGTTCCGCTGGGAACGTTTTCGGGCACGTCGGCCTTCACGTTCAATTCCACGCAGTCGTCGTTCCGGCTTGATCACCGGTTTAGCGATCGCAACCTCTTATATGGCCGCTACCGATATGACAGGAATTCTTCCGCCGGCGCGGGGCAGGTGAGTCCGCCCGGTTTGACACAGGTCGTTCCCACACGCAGCCAGGCGGCGACGATCGTGCTTAATTCGATCCTTACGAGCCGTCTTTCAAATGAGGCGCGTGTTTCCTGGTCGCGCTTCGGCTCGACGACCACCGCGTCAGATCCATCGTCGCTGCTAATTCCATCACTTGAGGTTTCCGCCCTTGGACTGACCGGATTTAACGCCGGAGCGACTCGGACGGCCCTCGGTCTCGCGGTCAACCTGCCACAATTTCGTTTCAACGATACATATCAGATCCAAGATTCGATGGTTTATGTTACTGGGAATCACTCAATCAAGTTCGGAGTGGACCTACGGCGTACGGATGCGCGAGTGTTCTTTGTTCCGACTATCCGCGGCCGACTTGCCTACGGTACGCCTACTGTCGCATCTGGCATTCCTCCGCTACAGTTTTTCATTGATGACATTGCGGAGGTAGCGACCGTTAACTCTCCGCTTCGCGGCGGCGACGTGATCAATTTCTATCGATGGAAGGAGTATTATTTCTTTGTCCAGGACGAATGGAAGATTAGAAATAATTTCACCCTGACCTACGGACTTCGGTATGAATATCCTGGCGATTCCTTTAGCTACCTTAAGGAGCTTAACCAGAGGGTCCTCGCGGCAAACGGTAACAATCAAGGGTTTGCGCTCGACCCTGTGCCACAGCCTGACAAGAACAACTTTATGCCGAGGATTGGATTTAACTGGAATCCGCGATTCGACAATGATGGGATTGTTGGCTTTTTAACCGGAGGCGATAAGCTCGTACTCCGTGGTGGCTATTCACGTAATTACGACGCGAATTACATAAACCTTAACCTGAACGTCGCCAGCAGCTTTCCATTTACCGTATCGACGACCTTTGCCGGTCCGCAGCTCACTAATGCTTTCGTGAACCTGCAAGCGGTCGTCGCAAATCCGAATCCGGTTGTCACCAACCCGCTTCTCCAGACGCGCACCGTAGTCGGCGGGGATTTCCGCGCACCTTCGACCGACCAGTTCTCGTTCGAGGTCCAGCGGGAGCTGACAGCGGATACGGTCTTTAAAGCTGGCTATATCCACACCCGGGGGCGAGGACTGTTCCAGACCATCGACGGCAATCCGCGCACGGCGTGCGCAACGGGTACTAGTGCAACACCCTGCCCGCGCGTGGATCCGACTCGCGGGGTGATACGCTTGCGTGCGAATCGGGCCTCGTCGGACTACAACGCTCTGCAGCTTAGTCTCGACAAACGGCTGAGCCGTAACTTCAGCGCGAACGTCAACTACACGTTTAGCCGGTTTATCGACACCGCGTCGGAAACCTTCAACCCGTCTAATGCTGAGGTTGCGGTGGCTCAGGATTCGTTCAATCTTGAGGCTGAACGGGCACGATCCAGCTTCGACCGGCCGCATCGCATGTCGGGAAGCGTTGTTTACGAGCTTCCGTTCTTCAGAGAGCAGCAAGGGTTCGTCGGACGGGCTCTCGGCGGATTCCAGGTTAACTCGTTCTTCACTCTGCAAAGTGGAGCGCCATTTACGGTGCTGAACGGCAGCGATCCTGCCGGGGCAATCGCTGGTATTGACGGCCTAGTCGGCAACTCGATCAGACCGAACCTGGTGGGCAGCCCCAATTTCAACGGCATGACGCCCCGCGAGATCCGAGCCGCGTGCGGCACCCCGGTTGGCGGCAATCAGTGTCCGAATTTCTTCTCGTTTATTACTGCAGCCCAGCGGGTCGGCAACGCGGGAAGAAATATACTCCGGGCAGATAAACTTTTCCTCGTCGATTTTGGCATCATCAAGAATACGCGCGTTACCGAGAATATTCGGTTCCAGGTCCGGGCGGATATGTTCAACGTTCTCAATCGAAGGAACTACGGCGTACCTCTCGATGGCAGACTCAACAATCCAAACTTCCTGCTGGATGGCGCCGTTGCCGCGGGCAATCGCCGAATCATCCTCGGTGCACGGCTTGTCTTCTAAATGAAGACATATAAATATGATTCCTTGGAGGCTGCCGGCTCGGCAGCCTCTTTTTTTCTTCGGGTTGTCATATAGCGCGAGAGGCTGTTAGAATCACGATCGATGTCAGACGTTACAATCCGGCCCCTGTCCGAAGGCGATCTCGATGAATGGCTTCGACTTCGTCGCGCCTTATGGGATGAATCGAGCGAGGACGATCACAGGTCGGAAATGGTAGATATTATCGAGCACTCCGATACACAGTTCGTGGCTGTCGCAGACCTTGGGGGTGGACGGCTGGCAGGGTTTCTCGAGGCCAGCATCCGCTCGCACGTAGAGGATTGCGAGACGGACCATGTGGGCTATCTCGAAGGGTGGTATGTCGACCCCGCCTATCGCCAAACCGGCATCGGTGCGCGTCTTGTACATTTTGCCGAGCAGTGGGCCCGTCAAAAAGGCTGCACGGAGATGGCTTCGGATGCCGAGGTGGACAATCGGGTCAGCCTGCAGGCCCATCTCAGACTCGGCTACAACGAAACTTCGCGGCTGGTGCATCTAAAAAAAGAGCTATAGGAAAGTGAGAGTCTTAAGAGCAGCATTATCGAATTTTGCATTGGTTGCGACTCTCGGCTTCATACTGCCCGCGGTCTCGGCTCAATCTACCGATCAAAATTATCCGACACCCATTACCTCGACCGAGATCAGCGGAACGATAAAGGCGCGGGATATAGGCGATACGCGGCTCACGTCTTATTTTTACGCTTTCGAGGGATCGCAGGGCGATATTTTTATAAATGTCGTTGCAAAGAATTTTTCCGGCGACATAGACGTATACAATGCCGAAGGTTTGCGTCCGTTGGCCAAAATAGTAATTTACGCAGACGCCGGCACGACGGAGACGGGCCGCCTGATCTACCTTCGCAAAGCGGAACGGCTAATATTGCGCATAGAGGGGCGCACGCCAAATGACGACCCCGCTCATCTCCGTATTAAGTTTGGCGGCAGCTTTATCGCCCTCGCCCCTCAAAAAGCCGTTGAAGCACCCACGATCGCACCCACGAGCGCGGAAGAAACGGCCGTAAAGGTCAACTCGGTCGGTACGATCATTCCTGCCGTTCCCAAACCCCCGCCAGCGCGGGAGATCGTTTCGGAGCAGGTTACTCCTAAGCCGACGGAAGACACGAGATCTGAGCCCAGCCCTCCTGTTTCCGATCCGCCGCCGGCGGATAAGTCCGCGACGGATACGGTTCCCGAGACGGTGTTTGAGAATAAGTCCGCAAAGGTGGTCGTCACGCCAGAGAAAAAGGCCGCCGCGAAACGCCCTTCACGTAGGGCGGCTTCGAGGGTAGCGACGTCCGCGGCCAAAACCGAGACATCGGCCCCGGAAGAGAAAAAACCCGATCCGCTGGCAAGCATTCGTCTGATAGTTCAACTAAAAGATGGTGAGTCGATCGAGCGGCCAATGAACGAGGTTGTTAAATTCAGCGTGGACAAAGGCGTTCTGACGGTGATCCTGAAGGGCGGCAAAATCACCCGATATTCGATCCTTGATGTTGCAAGGGTAACGATCGAGTAGCCGCTGAGAAAGAATGGCCCGCAAAGACGCAAAGAAGAATTAAAAACTAGGCGAGCACTTTTTTCTTTGGCTTCCTTTGCCCCTTTTGCGGGACACTTTCTTTTTCTCGCAGGCAGTAAGAGATCCCGCGCGGCTTCGATCCTATGCGTAACTGTGAAGTCCTGCCAGCAGATAGCTCACGCCGAGATAAGTAAAGACGACGAATAAGAATGCCACGACGGCGAAATATGCCGAGCTGCGGCCTCGCCATCCGCGAGAGATTCGGGTATGCAAAAAGCCGGCGTAGGTAAGCCAGGCAATGAGCGCTCCGGTTTCCTTGGAGTCGAAACCCCAGGGCCGGCCCCACGATTCATTTGCCCAGATCGCGCCGGTGATGAGCAGGATCGCCAGTCCGGCAAAGGCCAGACAGGCCGTCTTGTACATCAGGCCGTCAAGAGCTTCTAAACTGGGCAGGCGTTCTCTCAGTTTCTCGGTGCGAAAACCAAAAAAGATCACGAAAAGGGTCCCTACCGCGGCGGTGATCAGTGCTGCGAGCTCAACAGGATTTGTGTTAAGGCTCATATACATCTGGTTGCCGTTAGCCTGAACATAGGAGCGGCCCATCTGTTCGTGCTGCTTCGGCGTTATCTGCGAAAGTTCCGCCGAGCTTAGCTGTTGGTTTTGGGCCATCGACAGTCCCGCCGTGACATATTGGCTCGGGTTCTCAGCCAGCTGAGCCTGGAGCCTCGGCAGGACGTTCGTGTTGTCGTTTATCCCCATCACCAACAAGCTGATAGATGCGATCTGAGCAACGAGCGCGAGCTTTAAAAGGTAGTGGCCGATAGTTTTGCCTTGTTCGCTGTTCTTGTAAAGATAAAATGAGAATGCAACGATAGCTCCCGCCAGCAGGACCCCGGTAACGACCAGAGCAGGGCCGACGTAAGCTACTTCAAGGCGGAATGGAGCTGAGAACGGCTTCTTGCCTGGCTCGTTAGGCAGAAATAAACCGGCGCGATAAACGAATTCAGTAAAAACGGAAAATTTACTGATCGTCGCAAGTACAGCAAGACCGAAAATACTCGACCAGATCGCCATTGCCTCGACTTTCACGCCGTCCTTTAGCAAATACATGACGGCGACGCCAAAACATACCATTGCAACGCCGTAGCTTAGGCTGGCGTCACCAACGTGGATCGGGCGCCAGTATGAATCCAGCACTGGCGGCAGATTAATAAATTCGCCGCCGATAAAGCGCGAAAGCGTCAGGATGAGGGCGGCCAGTGGCAGCGTAAAGGCACTTAGAACGCGAAAACTCTTTCGGCTCGAGAGCAGCAGCGTGGCAATACCGGCGCCGAACGCAAAGGCGATGCCGTAATCATATAAATTTGTGAGCGGAATATATCGAAACAGCCACGGGTCGGTCATGTTCCCGCTCGCGCGCATTATGGCTATCTCATTGTCATAGGCGTTAACCCAACGTACGAGCCAGCTCGAAAGATTAAAGAAAACACCGAGCGCCGCGGTAAAAAACCCTATCTTTTCGGCCATCGCCGAGGGCGCGTACAGGTTCATCAACTGAAACACCGCGGCGAAAATGTAACAGGCAAGAGCCAGCATCATTAGCGCCGTATCAGAGATAAAACCGCCGCCGATCTGGAGCCTTAGGCCGAGCATGGCGAAGCCACCTGCTACGGCGAGAAGTGCCGGCATGTACGATCTCCAGGTTGGCCGATCTTCAAGTCTATCGAGTTCTTCCATAATGCAAACCTCGTCTAACATAGAACAGGCTGCCGGCCTGTTCATCTACCGGCGCTGGGTGGATCGTTTTCGCGATCGACAGGCTCGGCAGCCTGTCGTACGTCCTTGACGATCTCTTTGAACTTGTCTTCGAAGGCCAGCGCGCTGCGGTTAGCATCACCGGCCATGACGACCTCGGTCTTTCCTTCCGCGTCGCGTTCTATGTGTGCCCAAACCCTTTTATGCGAGAAAAAGAATACGAACATTAGGGCGCCGCACAAACCGAATCCGCCAATGTACCATGCAATAAAAGCTCCGTCGTACGGATCATATTTTATCGAGAGTATATGGGCAAGCGGTGATTTTTCATATTCGGCGAGCCGCCATTTATAACCGGCCTTCGCGGCTCCGACAGGCATATTATCCGCCAACTTCTGTGCAAACGCGAACACGCGTGTCCGCTCGCCCCCCGGCGGCGTTACATTCAGGACGGCGACCGGATTGTTGTAGTCGCCGCTGCGTGTGTCGGGTTTACCATCGGCGCCGAAAGTGAAATCGGGCATAAACTCGGCAAATTCAACCTCGGTGCCATCGGGCAGTCGCGTTGAGCCGTTGCGAGCGAGGTTGACCCGATCGGGCTGGCCTCCACCCTCTGGGGTCGCGTCCACCGCGATGTTTCTGGCGTTGCCTACCGGGATCGTCTGTGCCTGAAAAAAACGATAACCGCGGTAACTCAGCGGTTTGTTCATACTTATGTCGACGATCTGCTCGCCGTAGTCCGGGTCGCGGATCTTCATCTGCGTGCGCCAATCAAGCGTGTTGATGACGTCGATGGAGCCGCCCTCGTCGATGAGTCGCTGCTGTATGTCGGTGCATTCCATCGAGAACGGCATTTTTACATTAAATTTTTCTTTTTTATCCAGATTAAACTGGATCATCTGTATCTCGTCGGTCGTCGCGCCCGGTATCATCCGGACGTCGGCATCGAACCCTGTCTGAAGCGCAACAAAGTGGCCAAGAAACAGCGTCAGCAGGGCCACGTGGACGATGTATGCCCCAAGCCGGTTTATGCGTCCGCGTTCGGCAAATACGATGGTCTTTGGCTTTGTAAGAACAACCGAAAAATCCTTTCGGCCCTCAGCGTCGACCCCATATTCGATGGCGCTTGTTTCAGTTATCTTCGCATTCATGCCGCGTTTTTCGAGAGCACGCTTAACGGTCTCG
>DATLNN010000006.1:0-5325 GCA_035536695.1 Pyrinomonadaceae bacterium
GAAGCCAGACATCGTAGAGCACCGCGACGGTCGGTTCACGTTAAACCGTGCGACCAAGTTGATTCCACGCGACGCAACGGCGAGGCAGACGGCTGAACTCCTTAATACTTATTTAGAGGATCACCTTGGATTTAAACTATCAGTCTCATCGAAGCCGCCGCGCCAGAACTACATCGAGATCGGGCCTCCGACATTGGCCTGGCAGCACATGCCGAAATTTCGGGCTGATACCTACGGAATTGTGGTTCGCAAAGAAGCGATCAAGCTCGAAGGATTCGAAGTTGGGCAGTTCTATGCTCTTCAGACGCTGAAGCAGTTGTTATCGGTCGGAAACAAAGACTCCATCGAAATCCCTGGCGTATTCATTATCGACTCACCCCGTTTTCAATACCGCGGCATGCATCTCGACGTGGCGCGCCATTTCATGCCGGTCGAGTACGTCAAGCGATACGTCGACTTGCTGTCCCAATACAAGTTCAACCAGTTCCACTGGCACCTGACCGACGATCAGGGCTGGCGGATCGAGATAAAGAAGTATCCACGACTGACGGAGATCGGATCGAAAAGGTCGGAAAGCCATGAGGGCGTATACTCGACCGTTTTCAAGGGAGACGGGCGGCCCGTTGAGGGTTTCTACACGCAAGACCAGATAAGGGATGTAGTCGCGTATGCAAAGACAAAGCATATTAACGTCGTACCCGAGATCGAATTGCCGGGTCACGCCTCGGCCGCGCTCGCGGCCTATCCCGAGCTCGGCTGCAAGAAGGACTATAAATACGAGGTTAAGAAGACCTGGGGAATTTTCAAAGAGGTCTTTTGCCCAACCGATACAACATTCAAATTTCTTGAGGACGTGCTTGATGAGACCATCGCGATGTTTCCGGATTCACCTTACATCCACATCGGCGGCGACGAGGTGCTAAAGGACTTCTGGAAAGAATCGGAATTCGTCCAGGAGCTGAAAAAACGCGAGAACCTAAAGGATGAGCACGAGGTGCAGAGCTATTTTGTGCGCCGCATCGAAAAGCACGTTAATAAACGCGGCAAAAAGATCATCGGCTGGGACGAGATCCTTGAGGGCGGCATCGCGCCCAACGCGACCATCATGAGCTGGCGCGGAATGAAGGGCGGCATCGAAGCCGCGAAAGCCAGCCACGACGTCATAATGACCCCGACAGATTTTGCCTATCTCGACTACGGCCAGGGCGATCCGGCGTATGAGCTGCTGAACATCGGCGGCTATCTACCGCTCGAAAAGGTCTATCAATTCGACCCGGTCCCGAAAGAACTGACCGCAGAGCAAGCCCGCTATGTGATCGGCGGTCAGGCAAATATCTGGACAGAGTATATAGAAACCGGCGACAAGGTCGAGTACATGGCCTTCCCGAGAATGCTGGCGATAGCCGAGAGCGTCTGGTCGAAGCCCGAGGACAAGAATTTTGCCGACTTCAAACGTCGCGTCTACGCGCATATGCCGCTGCTCGACCGCCAGAATGTCAATTATCGTATTCCCGAGCCGGAAGGCCTGCAAAATATCGTCACCGACTCAGAGCGAGCGCGCATCAACCTGACCCCTGCACCGGGTACGAAGCTCTATTACTCAATTGATGGTTCAACTCCCGACGAGCGGTCGGCGCTCTACACAAAACCAATCGAGATCTCGCTTACGGACGGCCAGTCCGCAACGCTCAAGACTATCGTCGTCAACGGAGCGGGCCGCAAGAGCGTCGTCTATGCCGCCACCATTCTCCGCGGAACAATGCGAACCGCAGAAACACTGGCCGAAACAAAGCCTGGCGTTAATTACTCGCTGACAGTACCAATCGACGGCGGCGAACCACAGAAGACCACTGGCGAGACAAGGTCGATCTTCCTGACGCAATTCGAAAAACAGATCGATCTCAAAAAACCTTTCCGCGTGCAATACGACGGCTATTTCAAAGCCCCTCAGGACGGTGTTTACGAGCTGCAGGTCGACTCCACGTGGGATGCTACGTTACTGCTCGGCGGCAAAACGGTCATCGATGACGCCGGCACAAAAGATCGCAAAATGAAGTCGGTCGTAGTGCCGCTCAAGGCCGGCTTTCACAAGATCAGTCTCCGTTACAACCACCGGGGCGAGGCCGCGCATCTTCGCCTCCGCTGGGGAATAAAAGGCCAGGGCCTAAGACAGATCGGCGGCGGGGAACTGGTACATTAACCCGGGGAACGAAGGCGCCCTCGCCTGCAAGCGTCCTGCTTGGAGGACGCTGACGAACGCGATGATCATTCAGCTCGGTAAAACCTAATGTTCATCACGCCGGAGGAACCGGCGCTGCAGGCGAGGGCGCCTGCGTTCCCGGCAGAGGAAGCCCCGTTTCAGGGGAGCGCGCATGCGTTCGCGGCTTCACCTTGAGCTGAATGCAACAGTGCGCTATTCTTAAAACACCGACCTTAATGGCGCACGCTCGATATATGACTATGCGCGTTGCCGAAGGACCCTCACAGATCTCGACACCCGTGCAACGCTCGCGCGCGCTGGCTTGTCCCAACCTCTGTCTTGTCCTGAAATAGCTTTACACATAAAGTGGGACAGATGGGACAGATGAAAGGAAGAGAAAAAAGAGGAGAGGAGATAGTTTCGGAGTATCTTGCGGGTGATTCGAGCTATCGGGATCTGGAGGCGAGATATGGGGTCGGTTCGAGCACGCTGCAGCGGGGGGTGAAGGCTGCGGGGGCGATAAGCTGAAACATCCTTTGTCTCCAGTCTCGTTCCTCTCTTCGAGCGACGTTAAGACTTTTTTTGAAAAGTCATTCTCCATTGTGAGTCTGCCAACCATCCGCTCAAGTTCCGACAGGCGAGCCGCGTCAGTGTACCGGCTACCATTGCCGGCAAACGCACGGTCCTTGTATTTTATATGCCGCTGTATCCATTTCGAGATCGTGTTGGCCGCCACCTGGTGTTCGCGAGCTGCTGCAGCCTGGCTCTTGCCAGCCTCGACCTCGCGAATCACCTGGAGCTTGAAATCACGTGGAAATACCCTTCGGTTGAGTCCCATCAAGTTAAACCCCCTCCCGGCCTCACTGCCGGATTGTGTGCCTAACTTTTTGTGTCAATCAAGGGTTCACTTCACAAGCGGGACACCGAACAAAAGGGGTTGGCAGTAGGCGGTGGCAGTAGCCTGGAACAACAAGCCAAAACTCTTGTCGGACAGGGGAAGTATCAATCCCACTTATGGCTCCGATATTAAGAACTATTAGGATTTAAACAATTCTTATTAAGGCTTAATAAGATGGCCGCGGCACGCCGTAGGTGAAGGCGGGTCCAGAACGGAAACGGTATCCCGGGACATTGCGGGGCACTTCGCTTACTTTACGGTGAAAGTTCGGGCGATCGAGTCGGTTTGATGACGCACGGACCGCAACGTGTCTTTTTGCCCGGTAAATCGAAGAAGATAGACGGTGTTCTCATTTGCTCGCAGAAAGTAAAATCTGCCGCTCATGCTTTTGCCCGCCGCGACGTATTCGAAATTGTAGATCGCGCCTCTGAGGCGCCCGCTGAAATTCTCCTCTTTTCCGGCGACAAAGCCGGGGCGGAACTGCACTTTCTGTTCCTCGTCCCGGATGATGTCCGTTAGAACGGCGTCGCGGGGCACGGTCAGGCGGCGGACCTCGAAATGGCCGTCAACGCGATCGCCATTTACGTATTCGACGTTCGGGCTGGTTGCGGACGGTTTGACCGTCATCTTCCATTTTGTGTCGGGGACCGCGAACGTATAGTCCACGTTCACGTCTGAGAATGATTCTTGCGCAATAGCCGGCCGCCCAAAGAAAGCTAGAGCCGCAATAACTAAGAGAAAGGTGAATTTATAGTGTTTCATCTGCTTTGCGCACGACATAGAATTTTAGCTCAATGACCCTTGAAGTGCGAGTCGTTAGATGAGGCTCGCACCATCTTTGTTGTCTAGCGGACAGCGGGAAACGTCGGCACGCGTGCGAATTTTCTTCGCCCTTTTAGGGTGGCCCAGCATCTAATTTGGCAGAAGCGTATTGCTCTTGCACAATTTTTATAGAGGTTTTGATATGAAGTTACACAATTATTTGATCCGGAAAACCACCAGCGCGGCCCTGCTGGCGACGATGGTGGCACCCGCGTTGGCGTTGGCGGACACGCGCCGTCCGGGTAAACCGCTGACGGACGAGCAGAAGGTCCTGCATGTACTTAACCGACTCGGTTTCGGCGCTCGACCGGGCGATGTCGAGCGAGTCAGATCGATGGGTCTGCAAAAGTATATAGACCAGCAACTCAACCCCGCGGCGATCACCGACACGGTCGCCGAGAATAAGGTTAAGAATATGGACATCTTTTCGATGTCCACGTCCGAGCTCTTTGCAAAATATCCGAATCCGGGCGCGCTTCTTCGCCAGCTCCAGGGCGGCCGCGTAGCCCAAGCGAACGCTCAAAATCGGAATATGCCTGCCGCCGAACAAAACCCGCAGGACGCCGAAAAGATGACCCAGGCCGAACAGCGTGAGCGGCGCGAGAAGCTGCAGGCTCTGTATCAGAAATATGACCTCAAACCGGCAAATCAGCTGCTGCCTCAGATCGTCGCTAACAGGGTGCTAAGGGCCGTCTACTCAGAGCGCCAGCTGCAGGAGGTAATGGTCGATTTCTGGCAGAACCATTTTAACGTGTTCTCCGGAAAGGCCGCTGTCCGCTGGTATATCCCGAGCTACGAGCGCGATGTGCTCCGTAAAAATGCTCTGGGCAATTTCAAGGATCTGGTCGCCGGCACCGCTCAGCACCCCGCGATGCTGTTTTATCTCGATAATTTCGAATCCGTCTCGCCCAATACGCAGAACGCTGATCAGAATGCCCAGCGGCTGCGGCAGCTGATCGAGAATCCGCGAGCTCGCGAGCGAATGAAGCGAAACCAGGGCCTGACGGATGCGCAGGTAGACGCACGCATTAAACAGATGCAGACTGCCGCCCGGCGTCCGCAGCGCGGGCTCAACGAAAATTACGCACGAGAGCTAATGGAGCTGCACACGCTTGGCGTCGACGGCGGATATGCGCAAAAGGACATCCTCGAGGTCGCAAAGGCCTTTAGCGGATGGACCATCGCTGACCCCCGCGGCTACCGGCGAGCGGCCGCAGCTGAGATAAAGGGCAACGAGAACCGCGCTCTCAATCGGCTGCAGCAGCAGATGGGCGTGCCGGGCGATCTGGAGAGCGGCGAGTTCTATTTCAACGAACGCTGGCACGCGACCGGCCCGAAGACCGTTCTTGGCCAGAAGGTTGATGAGGGCGGTGTAAAAGACGGCTTGAAGGTCATCGATCTGCTC
>DATLNN010000007.1:0-3272 GCA_035536695.1 Pyrinomonadaceae bacterium
TGATCTCGTGCTCGATGGCACCGATAATTTCCAGGTCCGCTATCTCGTCAACGATGCCTGCGTAAAACACTCGAAAACGTGGATCTACGGGGCCGCCGTCTCAAGCTATGGCACGACGA
Source organism: Pyrinomonadaceae bacterium (assembly GCA_035536695.1). GTDB lineage: Bacteria > Acidobacteriota > Blastocatellia > Pyrinomonadales > Pyrinomonadaceae > OLB17. The sequence goes on from DATLNN010000007.1 coordinate 120, forward strand.
TGACGATCATTCCAGGCAAGACTCCTTGCCTGCGTTGTGTCTTTGACGAGATGCCCGATGCTGGCTCCGCTCCGACCTGCGACACAGCAGGTGTAATAATGCCGATCATCGCCACCGTTTCTTCTGCACAGGTGACGGAAGCATTAAAGATCCTGGCCGGTGATCTCGAGTCGCTGCACGGTTCGCTGATGCAGTTCGACGTTTGGGCGAATGACCTGCACCGCATCAAACTTGGCAGGCCGAACCCCGATTGCAAAACGTGCGCTCAGCGAGTATTCGAGTTCCTTGACGGTGAAGCGCAGGAATTTGCTGCTGTGTTATGCGGCCGCGATGCAGTGCAGATCGTTCCGCAAAAGGCTTCTAACGTAAGTCTCGACGGTCTCGCCGAGCGGATCGGTGCGATCGCCCCTGTAAAACAGAACGAGTATCTGGTGCGATTCGAGCTCGGTGAACACGAGATCACGGTCTTTAGCGATGGGCGTGCGATAATAAAAGGCACGGACGATGTTTCGACGGCAAGGTCCTTGTACACCCGTTTCATAGGTACTTGAGCGGCCGCACAATGAATAAATGGCTTATCGCCTAGCGATGCGGACGTTTTCCTATTGATGGCTAAACGATCAAGAATAGTAATTATCGGCGGCGGCTTCGGCGGACTTTGGGCGGCAAAAGCGCTGGCGAATAATCCCGTCGACGTTACGCTGATCGACCGTAAGAACCATCACGTCTTTCAGCCGCTGCTTTATCAGGTCGCGACCGCGGTGCTCAGCCCCGGCGAGATCGCCCAGCCGATTCGGCGAATACTTCACAAATACAAGAATATCAAAGTCATTCTGGGCGAGGCGGTCGGCTTTGAAAAGGAAAATAACGCCGTGATGCTTGCCGATGGCGCCCGGGTCGATTACGACTATCTGATCGTCGCGGGCGGGGCCCGGCACGCGTATTTTGGCCACGACGACTGGGAAGCGGCGGCACCGGGACTAAAAACGCTTGAGGATGCCATCGAGATCAGGCGGCGCGTGCTGCTCGCATTCGAGCTCGCGGAACGTGACGCGTATCTAACCGGAAAACAACGGAAGCTGAATTTCGTGGTCGTAGGCGGCGGCCCGACGGGGGTCGAGCTGGCCGGGGCGATAGCCGACATTGCGCGCCAGGCGCTGGCAAAGGACTTCAAGGCTATAGATACGAGGCAGGCAAAGGTCATCCTCTTCGAGGGATCCGACCGAGTGCTGGGCACATTTGCCCGCGACCTCTCGAAGAGCGCCAAACATCAACTCGAGCAGATCGGAGTCGACGTTCGGCTAAAGAGTTTTGTTACCGACATCGAGGCGGGGCGTGTTAAGGTCGGCGACCGGTGGATCGACTGTGACGTAGTGCTGTGGGCCACCGGCGTCGCCGCGTCTCCCCTGGGCAAAGCTCTGGGCGTCGAAATCGATAAGGCCGGACGGGTATTTGTCGAAAAGGACCTTTCTCTAAAAGAGTTTCCGAATATTTTTGTGATCGGCGACATGGCATCCCTCTTACAGGAAAACGGCGAAGCCGTTCCCGGCGTAAGTCCTGCAGCAATGCAGATGGGAACCTTTACGGCGAAGAATATTTTGCGAGAACAAAAAGGCGAGCCCCGTCGGGTCTTCCATTACGTCGACAAGGGTTCTATGGCCACTATCGGCCGCAGCAAAGCGATAGCTCAGGCCGCCGGCATGAAATTCAGCGGGTTTATCGCATGGCTCATGTGGCTGTTTCTTCACGTGTTCTTCCTGATCGGCTTTCGAAACCGTTTGGCCGTCTTGCTCGATTGGTTCTGGGCGTACGTCACCCGGGAGCGAAGCGCCCGGCTGATCACTGGGGACGCTGACGAGATGGCGGACGCACTGCGATTCGTCGGTAGCGGCACCCCTGATAACGACCAAATTCCCGTAAAAAAAAGGACAGCCGCTTGATTGAAGGCTGCCGCAGGCGGGCCCAGATGCTGGCCCGCCCCGTCATTTGCTATGATTATCCGCGAATGAATAAATTACTATCTGCCTTCCTTATATCCCTCATATCAATTGTTGCGACATCCGGGGCCGAGCCATCCGTATGGTCGGTCAACTCTAGGGCGGAGGTCTTGAAGGGCGACGCTCGCGGCGTTTCGATCGGTCAGAATGGGACCATAACACTCGCTCCAAAGCTGACCGAAGTCTTTAAGACCGACCAGTCGTATATCTGGTCGAGTGTCGTCGACACAGCGGGCAACACGTACCTAGGCACCGGCGGCGATGGCAAGGTCTTCAAAGTCGACCCGAGCGGGAAAGGAACGCTTTTCACTGATCTCGTCGAATTGAATGTCACCTCGCTTGCCATTGGCCGGGCCGGTGAATTATTTGCGGGCACGTCGCCGGACGGCAAAGTGTATAAGATCGATCCAAGCGGACGAGCCGAGGTGTATTTCGCGCCCGGAGATAAGTATATTTGGTCCCTTGCGTTACTGGGCGACGGAGCGCTGGCTGTGGCGACCGGCGACGGAGGGAAGCTATACCGAGTGAGAGCGGCAAACGCTGCGCCGGCGGCGTCGCTGCTGTTTGATACGAGCGAAACGCATATCATCTCGCTTGCGGTTGATAAGCAGGGGAACCTGTACGCCGGTACGGATTCAAATGGGCTCGTGATGCGGTTTGGAACAGACGGTAAGCCGTTCGGAATGCTTGATTCACCGCTTCGAGAGATCCACGAACTTGCGGTCGGGCCGGACGGTTCGGTTTATGTCCTTGCACTCGGCGAATCGGCATCTGTCCCAAAACCGGCCGATGCAACCGCGGCTCCCGTAGCCGCCCCGGCAGGAACCGTTTCGGCAGGCAAGCAAACCCCGGCCATGCCCGAGCCGCCCGCGAAGAGCCGCTATGACCTGACCGGTGCCAAATCGGCGATCTATCGCATTCTGCCCGACGGCGCTACCGACATTATTTGGGCGTCGCCTACGGTCACCGGGTTCGCGCTGTATGCACACGCGACAGGGAGCGGGGTTCTTCTTGGAACTTCCGACAAAGGGCGGATCTATAATGTATCGAATGATGGCCGCGAGACGCTCGTCCTCCAGACCGAGGTGAATCAGGTCTCCACGATCCGAACGGACGGCCGCAGCCTGATAGCCACCTCGAGCAACCAGGGTACGAT
>DATLNN010000008.1:0-11802 GCA_035536695.1 Pyrinomonadaceae bacterium
GAATTTTTCGGTTAAATACGGCAGCATCGCCTCTACAACCTCCGGCGCGACAGGCGTCGTAGCGCTATGGTCAAGGTAGACACGGCGAAACATCTTTATAGTTTAACCCGGGATCATTTCACTTGCATTCGAAAGGAAACAAGATATCAATAACTCAGCCTTATCCTTCCGCTCTAATAAATGATGGTCGCCAAAGCTTCGAGTAAATGCTTTATTCGATAGGTAAGGCCGGTCCATAAAACAACACCCTGGAGGAATGATGAAAAGAGTTTTTGCGATGATCAATTGCGCTGCGCTTTTTGCAGCGTTTGTGTTTCCCACCCTTGCTCAAACAAACAGGTCGGGAAAATTGGATAATGGGCCGGAATTTGTGCCGGGTGAGATGCTTATACAGTTTAAGGCGGGCACCGCCCAGGCTGAGATTGATGAGATATTGGAGCGTGTCGACGCCCAGGTCAGTGAACTCATACGACCGGCTTTGAGTGCCGAGAATGACCGCGGCGATCTGGTCCTGGCCACATTTTCGCCTCTGGTCTCGTTCGAGTTTGCCCGGAGGGAGATTGAATCAAAGGATACCGTAGAGTTTGTCGAGCCAAACTGGATCTATCGCCATCAGGCGACCTCAGACGACACATACTATACGAATGGGTCGTTGTGGGGAATGTATGGTGATGCTACCTCCCGGGCAAATCAGTACGGCAGCCAGGCTGGTGAAGCGTGGGCCGCCGGCAAGTCCAGTTGCGGCAGCGTTTATGTCGGCATCATCGATGAGGGGTACTACTACGACCACGAGGACTTGGCCGCAAACGCGGGAACGAATCCCGGCGACGGCACGTTCGACGGCGTTGACAACGACGGCAATGGCTATGTCGACGACGTCTACGGGTGGGACTTCGCTGGCAACGACAATAGTGTTTTTGACGGCATAACGGACGATCACGGCACGCACGTGGCCGGAACGATCGGCGGTGTCGGCGGCAACGGCATAGGCGTCGCGGGCGTCTGCTGGAGCGTGAAGCTGATGAACGCCAAGTTTCTGGGCCGGAACGGCGGCACGACGGCGAACCCTGTTAAGGCCGTAGATTACTTCACGGATATGAAAACCCGTCACGGGATCAACATGGTCGCGACCAGCAATTCGTGGGGCGGCGGCGGCTTTTCACAAGCGCTGAGTGACGCGATAGGGCGGGCGAATACGGCGAACATTTTGTTTGTCGCCGCGGCAGGAAATGATTCCGTCAATTGCGAAACCAGCTCGTGCTACCCGGCGGAATATTCTAGCGCCAATGTGATTGCCGTTGCGTCGATAACAAGCACCGGTGCGATGAGCTCCTTCTCAAACTATGGGGGAACGACGATCGATATCGGCGCCCCTGGCTCTGGTGTCTGGTCGACGGTGCCGAAGAGGGCTTCGGGCGATGTCGTTTCGGGCTATGCCAGTTACAGCGGCACGTCGATGGCGACCCCGCACGTCAGCGGGGCCGCGGCACTATACGCGGCGTACCACCCAGGCTCCAGCGCCGCGACGATCAAATCCGCGATAATGAGCGCCGCTCAGACCGCATCGCTCAGCGGCAAGGTGGTTTCGGGCGGCCGTCTGAACGTCAGCGGCTTCTAGAGGCGGATCATTGTCGATGAACAGAAAGGGTTCCGTTTAACGAACGGAACCCTTTGCTGCGCGTAAACGCCAAGACTGGTTTCTGGTCATATTAATGCGGATAAGATAAAGTAAATCTTTGGGCCGCTCGCTTGCATCAAAGCTCGCGACCCCCGAAAGTGGTCGAGACATGATATGGATTTTGCTACCAAAGAGATCTTTAAACGCTATGCCAGCATACTGGTCGGCAGGCCTATTTCGCCGGTGTTTCTCAACATCCTCGTTACCAGCGTCTGCGACATGCGTTGCACGCACTGCTTCTTCACAGAGGAGCTGGACGACCGGCCACGTAAGAAGCTGCAAATGAAAGCCGATGAGATCGCCCGCATATCGGAAACGCTCGGCGGCAATCTCGGCGTCTTGGTCCTGGCCGGCGGCGAACCGTTTACCCGTAAGGACCTGCCCGAGATCGTGCGTTCTTTCTACGAGAACAACAAGCTTGATTCAGTCTATCTGATGTCGAACGGCCAGATCCACCCGCGGATTTTCCCTGATGTCGCTCGGATCATGGACGAGTGTCCTAAACTAAATGTTTCGGTGGCTTTAGGTATCGACGGGATGAAGGACGCTCACGAGAAGATCCGCCGCAAAGAGGGAAGTTGGGATAAGGCGATCCTTACAGCCCGAACCCTCCAGCAAATGAAACGCGAGCAGTATCCGCAGCTCGATATTCAGACATGCACCTGCGTGATGCATTCGAACGAGGACACCATCTTTGACTGGTACAATTTCCTCAAACATGACCTTAAGCCTGACAAGGTAAATATCAATTACATCAGGCCCCCCTCAGCCGACCCGATCGAGCTCGAATTCGACCACAGCCGGTATCAGGAACTCTCTCACATGATCCTCGAGGACACAAAAAGCGCCGCTCTCAAGAACAACTACGGCGGGAAATCGGGCTTTTTTAAGGCTGCCGTGGACATCTATATGCACGACATCATCGCCCGCACTAAAGAAAAGCAAAAGGCACAGCTAAAATGCTACGCGGGCTCCGCCGGTGCCGTAATTTATGATAACGGCGTGCTGTCATCGTGCGAAAATAAGGCCGACGTGCTGAATCTGCGGGATTATGATTGGAACTTCCAGGCCGCCTGGACGACCGATCTGATGAAACAACGCAGAAAAGAGGTGGCCGACGGCTGCTACTGTACTCATGAATCGAATTGTTTCTATCCCTCGCTGCCGCTCAACCCTGGCCACCTGATAAAGATAAAAAGGCTCGAAGGCCAGATGAAAAAGGCGGCAAAAACTGCGGGCTTTGCCAGTGCACGAGAGATCGCTCTGAAGGCTTAGGGATGTGCAAGATCTGCCAACAATTGGAAATTCCATAGCCCTAATGCCGCAAAACACCCCTAAGATCCTCATCATCTCATCCGACACCGGCGGGGGACATCGCTCGGCAGCGCAGGCGATATCGGACGGGCTGACGCGTTTTTGGCAAGGCGGTTCGCCCCCGGTTCGGATAATCAAGGCCGTCGAGGAATCTCACCACGTAACCGATAAACTTGTAAGAGTGTACAACTGGGTGTTGCAGAACAAGCAGCATTGGATGAAGTATATCTATTGGGTTATCAATAAGATCAGGCCCGAGACGCGCGATTTTGTTCATAAGCGGTGCATCGGCTACGTCCGGGAACAGTTTGAAAAGTGGTGTCCGCATGTCGTGGTAAGCGTTCATCCGCTCACACAGCATATCTTCGGCCGGATTCTCAGAGAACTTAATCTAACACATCAGGTCCCGCTTGTAACTGTTGTGACCGATCCGTGTTATGGATTCTGGAAGGGGTGGGCATGCCATGATGTCTCGCTCTACCTGGTGGCTAACGAAGACGCCCGTGATCAACTGATCGACTACGGCATTTTGCCTGAGCGGATAAAGATCTCAGGCATGCCGGTGAGTCCAAAGTTCCGAGAGGTTGACGAGGCTCACGCCCAGGACGCCCGCCGTGCCTATGGTCTGGATCCCGACAAGTTCACCGTCTTTTTAAACGCCGGTTGGGTAGGCGGCGGCAACATCCCGCAGATCTTTCGAGAGTTGGTACGCGGCGAACTCGACGTCCAGGCAATATTCCTCGCAGGTAAGAATGAGGAGCTGCGTTTAGAGGCTGAAAACATCGCGAAACAAGCAAAGTTCCCGGTAAAGGTGATCGGCTATTCCGATGAGATCGAGAAGCTAATGCATTCGGCGAATGTTATGATCTCAAAACTCGGCGGTCTTACGACCTTTGAGGCTCTAGCTTGCCGACTGCCGATAATCGCGGACGCGACGACTGAGCCAATGCCGCAGGAGGCCGGAACCGTTCGCCTACTCGAAAAACGTGGTGCCGGCATTCTGCTCAGACGCTCGGCTGATATTGTGCCCACGATCCAAAACCTGTTGCTGAATAACGGCGATTATTCCCGCATGAAGGCCGCCACCCTCGGCATGACCATGCCCAACTCGACCGATCACATCATACGCGAGATCAATGCACTGCTGCCCCAGTCGTTCAATAGCCGCCAAGCGGCGTGACCAGAGAGCTCTTCTCTCGCGATCTACTCTTTGGCTTTGTGCTATCCATCATGTCTTTGCGTCTTTGCGTTAAATTCATTAACCTTTCTCTTGGAAATAGGTCAATAATGCGACGGGGGAAAGACCTGCGCTACCTATCAGTCATAGCCGTATGAGTCTACTCCTTGAAGGAAAACGCGCGTTTGTGTCGGGCGGCACGCGCGGTATCGGGGCCGCTGTCTGCGAGGTCTTTGCCCGCGAGGGCGCGGATGTGGCCTTCAATTATCATTCGAGCGACGATCTTGCCGAACAGGTAAAGAAGAAAATCGAGTCTTACGGCCGTCGGGCTCTCGCATACAAAGTTTCGGTTACCGACCGCTACGGGATGAAGCACATCGCCCGCGAGATCAAGGACGCCTGGGGGTCGATCAACATCCTCGTAAACAACGCTGCGGTCAACAAACCTGATAATTTTGCCACGACGACCGATAAGAGTTGGGATTGGGTAGTCGATACGAACGTGGGCAGTCTGTTTGCCGTAACAAAGCCTTTCTACAAACAGATGATCCGCGAGAAGATGGGCTCGATCCTCAATATCACCTCGGTCGGCGCGATCCGCAGCCTGCCAACCTCCGTTCACTACGCCACGTCAAAGGCCGCTATGATCGGCTTTACCAAATGCCTCTCGCGCGAGGCGGCCAATTTCGGCATCTCGGTCAACGCTATCGCCGCAGGCATTTTCGACACGGATTTGGGCCAGAGCCTACCGCAGCGACTCCTCCAAATGCACGATTTCTGGGTCGCTAAAGGCCGTGTCGGCCGCCCCGAAGAACTTGCCGAATACGCCGCCTTCATGGTCAGCGACCGCAACAGCTTCATGACCGGCGAAATCGTCATCGTCGACGGCGGCGGCGTCACCTAGGCGGGACCGGGTGTCGTGTCAACCGGAATTCCGGCGCCGGGCACCCCCGCAGCTCTATTCCGGCTTCTTCTTCCCGCCTTTATCGCCGCCCTTGCCAGGTTTGCCGTCGCTGTCCTTGCCCGGTTTTTTATCGTCGCCCGAACGCCCGGGCTTGCCGTCGTCCGTACGCCGGTCCTCGCGGCGGTTTTCCTGTCGATCCTCGCGCCGTTCTTCCTGCCGACTTTCTCGGCGTTCACTGACATCGTCGCGTCCACGATTACGCCGCGGATTGTTCTTAATGAACTCCACCTGCTCGACGGTAGGGTTCGCCAGCCGTGCAAAGATCTTGTCCATCTTCTTGCTATCGTTGGGCGACTTGATCTTGACGCGAGTAGCTATCGGCGCAGTCGCCGGCACGAAGACCGGCTGAGGAAACACGCTTTCCACCCTCGTGCGGTAAACCGGTGTCCCGACCACTTCATACACCTGGTAGTCGGCCGGGTAATTGTCGTAATAATAAGGCGAGACGTATCTCTCGCGGCCGTCGCCAAACAAATTGCTTACCAGCCCGAGCGCCTTGTCCGCCCAGTTCGTCTCGTAGTAAACATTGTCGCCGTATATCTGCTCGTTGCCCCGCACATAGACGCGTGCGCCCGGCCAGCGCGGCTCGTCCCGTTGAAAGAGGATCGTCGCCACCTCCTGTATCAGGTCCGGCCCAAACCGCGTAAACAGCGATAGCCCCCGCTCATTGCCGCCGCGGTCGTCAAATTCCTCTACGCTGATATAGTCGACATACCCGTCGCCGTTCAGGTCGAGATTGTTTATCCCACCCTCGTCGTTCAGGTACCTCTCAAATTCCTCAGCATTCTGCGAACGCTCCACCAGCATGCCCACGCGCTGTAGGTCAAGATTATCCTTCGCCCAATATTCACCGCCCACGTCGGCACCAGGGTTCGTCTCCTGCCCGATGATGATCGGGTCGCCTTGGCGGCTCGCCTGTGAGTTCGCGGCCTGCTCGCCTGTGCCGCAGCCCGTCAAGAACAAACCGAGGAGAGCCATCGCCGTCATAAAACTTATCACTCGTATTTTCATAGCTTTCACCTCGTATCATCCTCGCCCGTCCGCCTGCCCAACACTGTCGCATGGCTTACTTTAGCTGTTGGCGGTCTGACGGTATGCTCTGTACAGACATAAACAAAAAGAGCGTAGCACAGTTCAGAAACAGTTGCAAACATGGGATACAATTGCGAAGCCGTGGCACGTACGTGTCGCGAAGTTACGAAGCTGCGACGTACTTGGGTTAGAGTGTAGGGGCGCAACTCTGCGCGGTGGGGTGCCGGGAGCAAGCTGCCAACCTTTCAAGACTCTAATCTCTCTTTAGCCTTTTCGATAAAGACCTTGATCATCTCGGTGATGCGTTTGGTCATTTCGTTGGAGATGAGGGTTTCGCCCGCCAGGCCCGCTAGGAGGTGGAAGTCGCGGGCAGAGCGGCGGCGGAGCTCGACTACCTGTGAGAAGTGGACGAGCGTGACGTCGCGGGCCTTTTCGAGGAAATCGGCGCTGTAGCGGAGGAAATTTTGCGTTTCAGCGCGCAGCGGCGACCATTCGATGCGGTCCTCGCTGTGCTCGGCGAGTTCGAGCGAGAATTTCTGCAGCATTTGCCCGACAAGCGGGATCTCGGCCTGCACCTTCCAATGCGCAACGCCCTTTGCATCGGTATGCACCTGCAGCACGCCAGGCATCAGGTCGGCGAAATTGGTGATATCCAAAAAAAACTCGCGCGCCTTTGCCATGCTCGTTCGGAGCTCTATGTCGCTGCTATATCCTGCCTTAACTGTAAACATACGGTTAGTTTAGGGAAATCCGTAGGGTGTGAAAAGTACTGAATATTACATTCCTGTTAATTTCTTCTATGCCATCCGGCTATTTCCCGTTGGCAATATGGGCGACACGTCCATCCCTCAAAAGATGCCATTGAATGCTATAGCATTAAAAAACTGCCGGGTTACCTGGCGGGTCATGCCTCGGAAGAAGGGGTCTTCGGCGAAAAGTATGACGTGGCCGGAGCCGACGGATTCGTCGATGAGGTAGCTCGTACCTTTTAAAAGGCGTTCGGTGTTGCCTTCCCAGACGAAGCCAGAGACAGTGAGCGGCCGGCCGGGGTTCGCATCGAAAACGAGGGCGTTTGTGCCTTCTTTTGAATAACGGAAGAAGGATCCGCCGGTCAGCAGGACGGGTATCTCGGCACGGTCGACGCCGTAGTTTAGATAAGTAGTGCGGTCGACGGTCGCGCGGAACATCGCGCCGGGCAGCGCTTCAGGGACCTTGTTGGCGTTAGCCGACGGCGAGGCGATCGGCGGCAGCGGAACGGGGATGCCCTCGGTTCGGTCCGTAGGTAGCTCGGGTTGGGGCGGGTCGGATGGTTTAGGACCGGGTGTGGGTGTCGGTGTTGGCGACGCCGCCGGTTTGGCATCGGGCGCCTTATCTTTTTGCTCGTCGTCTTCGCTTCCCACGAGCTTGGTTGAGCTGAGCCCGACATCCTTTAGCGCTGAAAACACGGCGGCTCCGCTTATTGCGACGATCGTGCCGCCGCCGGAGGCGAATTGTTTGAGACTTGACACGCCGCCGGTGCCGAATTGGGCCATATAGCGCGACGCCGAGCCATCGGGCAGGATGAGGACGTTGTAATCTTTGAGGCCACCGCCGCGGATCGACGCGATCGTCATCGGCGTGAACTTTATGCCGTATTTATCGAATGTCCACCAGATCGAGCCGTAAGATTCCTGTGTAACGCCTTCGTCGGCCGCGACGGCGATCTTTGGTTCCCTGAGTGAGTTGACGGCCTCGCCGCCTACGCTCGTGTCGCCCTCCTCAGAGAAGCCGGAATTGACCGCCACGACAGTCACGCCCATTTCGGCGGCGTATCGCGAGATGGCGTCGTGGATGGTGTCTGGGTTGCGCGAGACGCGCACGACAAAGGTGCCCTGCTTGTAATTGCGGCCGCCGGCGTTTAATTGGCGATTGGCGACGGCGACCCTGAACCCGTTCTGCATCAGCCGCATAACCAGAGCGCCAGTGGACTCGGTTTCGTACGGAATGATATACGAGATGGATGCGCGGCCGCCTGCGACGCCCCCGCGTCTAGCGGTCTCGAGAGTCGCGCCATCCACCATCGTTCCCGGCACATTCGCGGCTTCTTCGGTCCACCATGCGTCCACCCCGAATGACAGCGGCATCGACCACGCGGTGATGTCGTAAAATCCGTAATCTTCCTTTGGCTGGCCCTTACCGCGGAGCTGGTTTCGGCGGAACCGCGCCATGTTGTCGTCGACAAACGCTTTGTCCTGCGGCGTGTCCTGTTCGAGGACCGATTTTATGTAGATGCGCTGCGGCTGGGCGAGGTCGATGATGTACGAGCCGGCGGGGAAGGTTTTAGACGCCCCACGGGCCTCCTTTTCCATGTAGCTCCGGGCCGTCGGCGAGGTGAACGATGACGAGGCGACCTTGATCTCGACGTTAGAGAGACGCAGCACGTCGATCATCTCGGCCGCCTTGACGCGGTCGCCGGTCGGGTCGATGACGATCCGTTTTAGCTTAGAACGCGCTCCGTCGGCCATGCCTCGGGCACGGAAATCATAGAAATCCTTTATTCGCTCGACCTTGTTTTTGGCATTTGTCTCAAGCGTGGTCATTGACGCGACGTAATGTTTGGCGATGGACGAGCGGAATGTGACGATCGTGCCGTCGTCGCGGGTCCATTTGAGGCCTTTCGGCCCGCCGCCGTCGGTCTCGTAAGTCATTCCTGTCGCACCATTTAATGACGGGTACATGTCCCAGTATCCAGGATAGAATGCGTCAAAAATGTCGCGCACATAATAATCCCACTTCTGGGCGTCGAACGCCGCGGCATTCGCCCGGCCGTAGCGTTCCTCCCACTTGGCCGTCGCCGGCTGGGGCAGGTTCGGGTTTGTCGGCAGGCTGGTTGGCGGAAAGAAATACTGCGACGGCTGGCCGTGATGGTCGACCGCAAGCTGCGGGTTCCATTCCATATAGGCCTTTTGCATGTTTCTCGACTCCTTCTGCGTGAATGCCAGCGTGTCGCGGTTCAGGTTAAATCGGTAGTGATTTACACGACCCCAGATAGCCCACGGTTCACGATGCTCGATAGCGTTTCTGTCAGGGCTGCCAATGGCGACTGAGTTGTACCACGTGACAAAACGTTCATGGCCGTCAGGATTTTCGCCAGTGACGACGAGGACGACATTGTTTCTGAGTATTTCAAGCGTCGCCGGCTCATTCGAGGCTGCAAGCTGATAGATCACCTGCATGAATGTCTCGAATGACGACGATTCGTTCCCGTGGATCGTATACGCCATCCACGCGATCGACGGGTTATTTTGCGCGATCGTGTTGGCATCGGCTGCGGACGTACGTCTCGGGTCGGCCAAGCGGGCATTTTGGGCCTTGATCTCCTCGATGCGGGCCATATTCTCGGGCGACGAGATAGCAACGACATGCTGCATCCGGTGCTCGTTCGTGGTGCCGATGTCGTAGATCTTGACCCGGTCTGGCGCGGCCTTTGCGATCGCATCGATCACCTGCTCCATTTGGGCGTAGGTCGTGTGGTGATCACCGACGTCAAAGCGCAGGACCGACTGTGGCCGCGGTACGTTCGCGCGGTATGGCCCGCGGGCATAGAAATCGAATTGAGGCTCTGTCTGAGCGATAAGCAGCGTGCACTCGGCGGTCAGGATCAGGCAGAAGCCAAGAATGCGAGATATTTTAGTCGTCATCGTTATATCAACGGAATTTGCTAAGATTGGGGATAGTCTGGTTCTCGGCAAAGTATAGCAAAATGAGCGCCGCATGACCTACGATACCATGACGCCCGAACGACCTTTAGCCGGTACAACGGTCAAATGCCGCAGATGCGGTTACCATAAAATGAAACGGTGGCGAGAACTCATCGGCGATGAAAAGATCCTCGCCGAAAAACTTCCCATGTCGGCCGAATTCGAACCGAGCGCAAGAAAAAAACATCTCTTTTGCATGCGTTGCTGGTATGAGGATACCGGCTCCGCGCCGGTCACCGCCTGAGGCTTTTCGAAAGCGAGTCTCGCCCTTGGTCCGACCCAGGGCAACTGTCGAACTGGCCAAACTGGCAAACCCACCCTGTCCCGTGTCCCGCTTGTCCCGGTTGTCCCGTTGTCCCGTTTGTCCCGCAGAGGTTAGGGACAAAATGCAAACTACTGAAAACAGTAGTGTTAGTTAATAACGCTCTTGCCTTGACCGAAAAGGGGCGTCGCGTGTTAGTCGCCGATCGTTCCGCTGGGGACGCGACGGCAAAACGGCCCACCGCGGAAATGTCTTCATTTTTCAAATATCATGAATCCGCAAAACGCCCGAACTCAAGCGATCTAGCCTACCACGAATGTGCCACTGATTGCAAGCCGTGATATGGGTGAAATGCAGCTCGGGCCTCCGCGGCGGCGGCCGCGGTGAAGCCGCCGTGAAAGTATTGTCTAACGGGCCGTAGGCCTGTCTGTAGCGTCCAATATGGCATTAAAGGCCTCGCGGACGGCGAGACGATGGAAAGTGAGCTGTTCGATCAGACTCGCGCCCGAGTCACAACCCATCCGGCGAGTGATCTCGTCGAGCGCGGGATGGTCGGCGGCTGGCAAACGGGGTGTGCGCCCGACGACGAGTCGAAGAGTATGATCGAGGCCAGAGAGGAATTTATAGCCGAGCGCCAGGGCCGGAAGTGACGAATGATACGCGGCCAGCGACCCGTCGGCGGCAAGGCGGTCAAGGATAAGCTGCGTCGACCGGTCGGAGGAATAATCAATTACGGGGCCGAGCAGCTGCAGGTACCGAACGGCGAAATAGATGTCCAGCATTCCCCCGGCACCGTATTTGATATCCACCTCGGCGCCGCGCCCGGCCCGGCAGTGCTGCTTCTCAAGAGCGAGCCGCACCCGCCGCGTTTCGGCGGCAAGTTCGGAAGTATCAAGCGCGGCCGCCCGTTCGTGGATGATACGCCTTGTGCTCTGTTCCACCCGCGATCCAAGAGCAGCTGAACCGCCCACGGCGCGAAGGTTTACAAAGGCGAGCATTTCCCAAATGGCTGCCGACTCAGACATATACTTGAGAAAAACTTCATCCGGAATAGCGGGCAGTCCTTTGCTGCCGTAAGGGCGCAATCGGAGATCTACACGATAAAGAGTGCCATTTCGCGTTACGGAGGACAGCACGTTTAGAAAGATCTCGACCGCGCGGCTATAGTATTCCGTATTTGTCAGTCCGTTAGATGCCCGCGGAGCGTTGTCGTAGACGATCACCAGATCGAGATCGGAACCGTAATCGAGGCCCCGGGCACCCAACTTGCCGAGAGCCAGTACGGCCAGGCCCAAGGTCTCCGGGCGGCTCCCTTTCTGCATGTTGGAAGGCGAAGAAGCGGCGCCCGAGGACCCGGCCAGCGAACGTGCCTCGAGCTCGGCAAGCGTTACTGCGAGGGCTGCATTGATCGTCGCCTCGGCGAGCTCGCTCTGCAGCCGTTTCGCCTCTGCCATCGTCATATCGCCGCCACTGTCCCGATCTTTGATCTCGGTAATATATCGGGACCACATCTTTCGCATCGCCGCCAGGCGCGCGCTGAATTCGGGTTCGGCTCCGACCGATGTCAATAAAGCCTCAGAAAAATTGGTCTCGGCGAGGCCGCCTATAAACGCTGGAGCGTCGGCCCCGGAGGTA
>DATLNN010000009.1:0-5094 GCA_035536695.1 Pyrinomonadaceae bacterium
TACGACGAATCCCATATTGACTATTCCCTTATTTCCGGTGCCTGTATCGCGAACAACCACGTCCACCTTGTATGTACCCGGCGTGAGGGCAACGGCTTTCTGGTAAACGGATTTGCGGTCACGCGACTCGGCGAGCTCGGCCGCCGTTGCGTTGGTGGTTACCGAGTCCTCGAAAATGCCCGAGCGTTTGCCGGACACGGCAGTGATGCGCCCGAAAATGTTCATCGTCGCCTGTTCGAGGCCGCCGACGGGCGTAAACTGCAGCTCTTTGTTGCTTGTCTGTACGGTAAACGCGGTTATCACGCGATCGTCGGATTGGCGGAAAAAGTCGATGCGCAGGTCAAAATTAAGCGGGTTGTTATCGAGCACACCCGAGTCGCTGCCCGCCAAGCTCTGCAAATCACCAAACTTGACCGTCGGCGGCCGCTGCAAGCCTGTTAAGACCTCTAAGCGGCGAAACGGAGAATCCTGTTCGCGTTGATAATACTGCTGGCCGCCGCCGCCCGTACCGCTAATACGGTCCGCCTTGTCGGACATGCCAAGCGACTCTGCCGTGGTTAGGCCGGCACCGGGCACCATTTTAAGTGCGTCCTTCTCGTCCGCGTTCCGCGCCAGGCGATATTCACCGGTGCCGGTCGGATCTACAAACTCGATCTCAAGGCCATCACCGATACCGTCAAGGTGCCGGTAAAACCAAACCTCGAACGGATAGGTCGTGGTTGACCCGCCGCCCTCATAACTCGGCCGGTCATAAGAGCCGCCCGCGGGGTGAGACTCGACCGAATCGGGCTTACCGTGCGCTATATACACGCGCCCGCGATCGGTTTTCCAGCCGGGAATTCCGGAGGCAAAATGCTCGTTGGCGTAGGCGATGCGCTCGTAATATTCCTCGCGATACTCATTTTCCTCGGTGTCGGGATTAGGGTCTCGGCGGCGCCAGAAGTTCTCGATAAAGTTCTCTCGTTCTTCATCGGTAGCCAGTGCCTTGAAAGCCTTCTTTTCCTGCTCGGTGATGATGTAGGCGACATCGGTGTTCATCCACTTTTTGTAGACCTCTTTCACCTCGGGCTTAACGTTCCTCACCTTATCGCTGACATCCTGGCTCGGCTTATTCTTATCCTGCGCCGAGATGCCGACAACGCCGAGGGCCGTGATCAAGATCGCGAAGAAAAAATGTCGGGCTGATCTAACTTTTCGCATAGCGGTAAAACTCCGTCTTAGAACTCTCGTGGCCAGTTTCTCGTGTACTGTTTAACCCAGAGATTTTATACAGAAATCCTTACTTTTTCAAGATGCTTTGACACCAGCTATGGTTGCACTTGTCAGGCCTGGCTGGCCTCGGTATCGGTCTGTCGTTTCTTGCCAAAAAACCACGCAATAAAGATCGACACAACATATAGCGCCATCATCGGTGCGGCGAACAACATGAGGTTAATAACGTCGGCCGTGGGCGAGACGACCGCGGCGACTATCAATATAATGATGAGCGATATTTTCCAGCTCCGAATTAAGAATCCCGCTGAAATAATACCGATCCGGGACAATACGTAAGTGACGGCCGGCATCTGAAAGATGACGCCCATGGCAAGCATGATCAATGTAATAAAATCAAAGTAATCGCTCGCCCGTAATAACGGTCGGAATTCAGACGCGACCCCCATGAGGTACCTCACGGCGGGCGGGAACAGAATGTAATAAGCAAAGGCCGCGCCGCCGACAAATGAGATCGAGGAGAGCCCGATGAACGGAGTGACATAGGACCGTTCGTGGCGATAGAGGGCGGGCGATATGAATCCCCAGATCTGCCATAAAAGCAGAGGGATGGAAAGCGCGATAGCCGAGTACAACGAGACCGTGATCAGCAGTGTAAACGCCTCAGTGGTCGTCGTGACAATTAACCGTTCGTCTGCCCCGGGTTTGTCGTTGACCGGAACGGTGAGGTCGGGCGGCAGTCGGATACCACTTGGTA
Source organism: Pyrinomonadaceae bacterium (assembly GCA_035536695.1). Classification (GTDB taxonomy): domain Bacteria; phylum Acidobacteriota; class Blastocatellia; order Pyrinomonadales; family Pyrinomonadaceae; genus OLB17. The sequence goes on from DATLNN010000009.1 coordinate 1,970, forward strand.
TAACACCATTGGTCGTGTATATGGGCTCGCTCGAATAGAGCCCGAGCCGTCCCTCGCTGTCCCGGACCACGACACTCGCAACCGATGCCCCGGGAGACACCATCGTCACGCCGAGCGTCGTAGCACGATCGAATACGTACCGTCCCGTATCTCCTTCCTTAAGGATATTCAGCGGCTCGACCTTTTCATTGCCCGTCAGTCCGCCTAACGGCAACTCACGCCGCTCGGCCTCAGAAAGCGCGCGCCTGATCGGCACCGATAAAAAAGCGAAGATCGTGTCCGAAACCCAGAAGCAGAACATGAACGCAACGACCACGATAATGACCGAACGCACGAGCCGTTTGCGGAGCTCATCAAGATGCTCAAGGAACGACATCTGGCCGGTAGCCTCGTGTTCGGTTTCAATCTCTTTCATCGTCGCGGCTAGAGCCAGTTTTTCTTGTCGTTGTCTGCGGTGGTTTCCGGAAGTATCGGTACATTGGCGTCCGCGCTGGCAGCGTCGGCCGAGTCGGCGGGGGATGGAAATTCAAAACTGGACGGGTCGATCGACCGGATGGCCGGTACATCCGGAGGATCGGACGGTCCGGCCGGTGACTCAATGTCATCGTGCGCCACCGTCTCCGCCTCTATCTCGTTTAGATTCAGCAGCTTAGCTTCCTCTTCAAAATCGACCTCTCGTTGCCATGTTTCCTTAAACTCAGACGCGGTGCCGCGGAACTCCGCCATCATCTTGCCGGCCTTACGCGCTATCTCAGGCAGCTTTCGCGGGCCCAGGAACACGAGAGCGACGATGCCGATCAGGATCAATTCGGACGTACCGATAGATTCGAAAATGAATAAGAACAAATCAACTTACCTCTATTAGATGATCACCCTCCGCCGACACCGTGCCAATGACCGCCGCGGCGTCGATCTCATTCAGAAAATCCTGAACATGAGATTCCGCCAGCGATATTAGCAACCCGCCCGCCGTCTGCGGGTCGAACAACGCGCTTTGCATTCGGGCGGAAACCGAAGATTGTATCATCACCGTGTCGCCGACATAAGTCCGATTGTTGCGGTCGCCACGTGTCAACATCCCCTGAGAGATCAACGCCAGGACGTCGGGTAACAATGGAACTGCTTTAGAATCAATGTTTAGCGTCACGCTGCTGCCCTTCGCCATCTCGTACGCGTGGCCGAGCAGTCCGAATCCGGTAACGTCGGTACACGCATTCGCTCCAACTTTTACCATCGCCCTTGCCGCTGTCGCCGCGGAGGTCGTCATCGCGGCGATCGCGGCCGCTTCGGCATCGGCGCTCGCCATTCCCTTCTTTACCGCCGTATTGATCGCGCCGGTGCCGATCGCCTTTGTCAACACCAGTATATCGCCGGGCCTGGCCCCCGCATTGGTGATGATGCGCTTCGGGTGGATCAGGCCCGTAACCGCGTAGCCAAATTTCATCTCCTGATCATCGACCGAATGGCCGCCGATAACGACAACGTTTTCGGCGTTCATTGCCGCTTGACCGCCGGCCAGTATCTGGCCAAGTACGTCCCAGTCGCCCTTTTGCGGATAACAAACAATGGAAAGGGCGGAGATGGGGGTGCCGCCCATCGCATATACGTCGTTGAGCGCGTTTATCGCCGCCACGCGCCCGTAAACCTCCGGATCGTCGGCGACCGGCGTAAAAAAATCAACCGTTTGCACCAGCGCCGTGTCGTCCGTCAGGCGAAAAACACCCGCGTCGTCAGAGGTCTCGAACCCGACGAGTACATTATCGTTGGCTTGCTTTGGAAGCTTACTCAAAACTTGAGCAAGATCGCCCGGTGCGAGTTTGGCCACTCAACCGGCGCAAGAGACCATTTCGGTCAGACGCATTTTCATTCGGGTATAGTCATCTCCTTTATTTTCAATTAGATAGGATATTACCTGCTGTGGGTCTCAGCAAGAGCTCGAAATCAAGGCCGAAAGTACGCAGTCCAGGCAGCATCCGAGCATTCATGCGGAATTGGCGGTATCGGTAATATATATCAGGCCGCTCCTTTTTTGCCGGAAGCGATATCTCTCCATTGACTGACGTCTCAATGTTGGACAGGCGGCGCCTATAGGGTTTCGTCCAATCCTTGAAATGCGGCCATAACCCGATCTTGGACAGCCCCCGGCGAATCCCGTACGTGCGGCTTCGTCTGATCTCAAATCCTGTATCCGCAAAAAGCTGCTCCAAAGATGCCTGTGAAAAGAAGAATAGATGCCCGGACGGGCTTAGCGGCGATCTTTTCTCTTTGCGGTAGAATTTTATGAGATCCTCGCTGTCGATCGGGCCATTGGGCACGAGCAAATGCAGGGTCCCGTCGGGTTTTATGATCCGCCGGCACTCTTTCAACAGCTCGGCCGGGTCGGCAACGTGCTCGAGCACGTTCCGAATATGAATGTAATCAAACGCTTCGTCAGCCCATTGCCGGTCACCCAGATCACCCGCCGCGACGTCGAGGCCGAGTTCATCTCGTGCGTACCGGGCGGCCGCGTCGCTAAACTCCATCCCGCTCGGAACCCATGCGGAATTGTCCGCGATCCCCTTGATAAAGTATCCCAACCCGCACCCGATATCCAGAAACCGGCCGGGCGTCAACCGCTTGAGGGCCGATCTGGCGAACGCCATGCCGAGACCTAACTGTTTGTACCAGTCGCTGCCGTAGTACTGTGGCCGATAAAAAGCGCTCAGTTGCGATTGTGTCGGCATGGGGTTAAGATACCGGACACCGCATCTGGGACACTCCTCGAGGTCGAATTCCTCGTCGTAGCCAAGATTTACCTTGCACAGGGAAGTGGATTCATAAGGGATCGAGCAGATGGGACATTTCAGGGTCATTTTCTTTCAACGATGCAGCGATATATCCTGTCCAGGTCGTCCGTACCATAGTATTCGATCTCTATCAGGCCGCCGGTTCCCTTTTTTGCCGGCACTATTTTGACTTTCGTATTCAATGCCCGTTTTAACTTTACCTCGGCGGCCTTTACGTTTGCGTCCGTTTCCAGCGCCACTTTCTCTTGGCCGGAGGCATCCGGATGGTCGCGCAGACGCTTGACGGCTCTTTCTGTCTCGCGAACTGACCACGCCCTTTCGACCGCCCTCCTGGCAAGG
>DATLNN010000010.1:0-7922 GCA_035536695.1 Pyrinomonadaceae bacterium
CATGCATTTCTGCGCCGTCGCCGCGGATCTGACGGTGCAGCCTTGCTCATCGATGATCTTTTCAGTCCAGCCGCCTTTCCCGAAGACCCAATCTTTCAGAACGGCCTTTACCTCCACGTCGCGGTCGGAGATTAAATTGCCGTCAATATCGGAAACAATCGATTCGACGACAATACTCTCCCCCTTTTGGACAAAAGTCGTCGCTGTTCTGATACCGACGTATAGCGACGCCGGATGCACGAGCAAAGACGTGGAGCTCGACCATGTTTGGCGGTTGACGTCCTGGACGGAGGACGCGGCAGTTATGGTATATGGCCGCGGCGGTTTGACCGATTCAAAATCGATCTTTAGCAGATGTTTGCCGCCGGCGTCGGTTACGCCTTTGAACGACTGCGACGAGCCGCCGTAATATCCGCCGCGTCCGCCGTAATCACTAAATCTCCACCACGGCGTCCACGTACCGAAGGTAAAATCATCGCGGTTCGGCGGCGTGTAGTTGGCCGCGTTTGCCGTGACGGTCCAATTGGTCTCGGCATTCGCGAGCCCGCCGCCGGCGTAATACTTCGCTTCGACCGACAGCATCGCGTGGCCGCCTACAAAGTGCGGTGCCTCCGTCTCGACCTTGGATGACACCTCAAATTCAGGCCGGCGAAATTCCTGGATCTGGAATTGATGGGCATGAGAGCCGCCAGCGATATTGCTGTTCGTAGACAGCTCGATGCGGGCATAGCCCAAGTTTGCGTTGTCGGGCAGCGAGAATTTGAAATCGAAGGCCCCAAAGGCGTTCAGATTGCCGGTGCCTTTAGCGATCTCATTATTTCGAGGGTCCTTTACCGAATAGCTCAGGCCATTCGCCGCATCGCCAAGACTTTCGACATCGCCGAGTTTGCCCCCTGTGACCCGTCGTATATAACCCTTTACAGCCACTTCCTCTTTGGGCTTGTACATCTTCCGGTCATCAAACACGAACCAGCGCAATTGATCGTATTCAGGCTTTTTGTACCAGTTTCCGCGGTCCTGATAGTAGTAATCACTGTTCTCTGGCAGAAAAGCGACGTCGTTACCCCGCTTAGCGATCAGTAGGTTCATGCCTGACATGGGCTGGATTTCGGCCAACGGGAGGCGCAAAATGCCGCTCTCGCCGGTCCGGTTCGTCTGGGCTTCGGTAACGGTCTCAGTCCGTGCAGCCGTACCATCCGACCCGACTGACTCGATCTCTTCCGCATTCGGCCCGGTGGCTCCCGTCACCCAATGCCAAAGTCGCCCCAAAACGCCGGGCTCTTCACTCACATCTGACAACTGACTGGTGACAACTGACCCACTATTCGGATAGATCGACAGTTCGACGCCACCCAAGCCTTTTCCGGTTTTCAAATCAGTCGCAAAGCCAACCAGTTCAGTGTTGTCAACGAATGCGTCGAGCCCGATCTGCGTCGCCTGGAGCCAGGTCAGTATTCGTGTCCGATCGTATTTGTCTCGGCGGACGGTCGGTTCGATATCGACAATTACGTTGCCAAAGCCGCCATTAAGACCCGGGCCAAAATCAATGCGAGTTTCGACCATCTCGTCGGGCCGGGCAGCGATCTGAACAACCTTATCCGAAAGCAGCCGGCCCGGCATTGGAGGGCGGCTGCCGTCATCGTAATTCAGGCGTTGGACATAATTTTGATACTTATGCCAGTCCGTCGGCTCAACATCGTAGAGCCGAACTTTGACCGAGGCGTGATTAGTGGAATACATCGAGAACGAGGCCTTCGCGGTCGGATCGAGGACGCTCATAAAGCCGCCCTGCGCGTATAGATTCGTTGGCGCCGAACCGACTCGGATCGTCGCGGTGGCAGTCTGGCCGAGGGTTTGTCCGAATGCATCTAAAAGCGAACCGGCGATCTGGATTTTATAGGTCGTCCGCCCTTTTTTATAGCCGCCGATGTAGACGTAGTTCCCGGATGGAAATATGTTCGCGCCGTCGATAGCGGGTTCAATGGTGATCAACTCTTTGGCAAACTTCGCCGCGTCGATCTGGTTATTGAATTCCAAATGCCACGTGTCAAACGGCGAGCAATTCTTGTTTTCGCGATATCCGCACCAGCCGCCGGAGAACTTGAACGGAGCAAAGGTCTGAAATCCGAAACTCCGTGCTTTGTCGGTAGTGAGCGGCCCTTCGGCTGAGGGTGTGCCCTTTTCTATCGTCACAGTAATGCCGGCAGCGGGCGGCAAAGCGTTCTCAGTCGACCCATCGGTATTTACAGCCCGAAACGCGATCCAGCGTCGCGGTTGTGCTTGTTTCGAGTGGTACGAGATCGTTCCGTCAGAATCGATCTCCGCTTGGGTCGCGAGCCGGAGGCCGAGTTTCCGGCCCTGTCCCGTCACGCTGATGGAACGCAGAACCGCATCCGGATTGATCTCCTGATCGAACGAGACATACATCAGAGCATCGCGCCGAGTAATGCCGTTTGGCAGCATCATCTCAGCTTTTGGCGGCGGGGTTGTAAAGGTCCAGGTGACATCTTTCTGCAGAGCTTCGCCCGTCGCCGATCTTGTGCCCGCGGGGACCCGAGCGGTGAATCTGGTGGCCATGGGGAAACGCTTTGTCGTGTCGAACATTAGGGTCTTCGTTCCTAACCACCGCCACTTCCCCTCGACTTGGGGGCTGAGTTCGACCGGCGCGAATTTTGCGGCTTCTTCCTGCGACGTGACGGCGACCATCGGCTGCGAGAATGTGACGCTGAGATCAGGCGCGAGCGGCACCTCGCCTTCGGGAGAGTAGCGAACTACCTCGAGCGTCTTACCAACGGTATCGACCTTCGGTGTACCACGCTGGTCACCGGCCGGAAACTTAACGGGTATCCGATTTCCAGTTTTGGGCGCCGGCAGCGTGCCGATACGTTTTGCAAAGTCGGCCTGGTCATCGGCGGTGGATTTGATCTCGGGAATTCGGCCGAGCAGGCTCGCCGCAACGCCATCCGAGAGGGGGTCGGCCGTCGCAAGAGACTGCTTAATACGCGCGTCAGCGCCCTCAACGCCTTGGCTGAGCCTGAACTGAAGTCCATCAGGAGCATCTTTCATTTTTAGTTCCATCGCTTTGACGGTCACTTGAGCATTCGCCACAGCCGTCGGGCCGATAAAAGTGATGTAAGTTGAGAGCATCAAAGCCCAGCAAGTTAGTTTCTTCATTCCAATTCTAGTCGGCCGCGTTTTCGCGACCATTTTATCCCAAGTGGTTTTCTCGGACTAACGCCCTTCTCGAAGCGAGAGCCGACGCCCTTGATGGTTGAACGGTGACGAAGCTAAAACTTGCGAGGCCCGCAGAACCGCATGTCCGCACACTCGTGCAACGATGTACCATGACGCTTTCATTCGTTATTCTTTCGCGTGCATTTCCTGCTATACTGCTTGCGGATTTTGCAACTTTGAGATTTGCCGGTCGTAAAGTTTTGTGGCTCGAAGTTGTTTCAAGACAATTTTCTAGGAGCGATTAGATTAAATGGGACTGTGGGCGAGAATAAAAAGGGTATTTTTTGCCGGAACGGGCGCGGCGCTCGATAAGATCGAGAACCCGGAAATGGTGCTTCAGCAGACAATTCGCGACATGCGGGACCGAGTGCCGGAACTGAACAATTCAGTCGCCCAGGTAATGGCCACGGAGCGGTTGCTGCTCAAGCAGAAGGAAAACCTATCAACCCAGGTCGTCGATCTCGATTCTAAGATAAAAGCTTCGGTAAAAATGGGCCGTGACGATATAGCCACTGCGTACATAGGCCAGCTGCAGCAAGCCCAAGTCGATCTCGAACGCACAACGGCCCAGGCCGATCAGGCCCAGCTTTCGTCAAAACAGGCCCTCAAGGCCCGCGACAACTACGTTCTTAACATGAAGAAGCGTACGGCCGAGGCTATGCAGCTTATTAGCGCTTCCAAGCAGGCAAAGTTGCAGGAGCAGCTTGCCCAGACGATGGAAACGTTCAATATCGGCGACGACGCGTCGACCTTTAACGAGATGCGCGAGAAGATCGATCGCCGCGTTGCCGCTGCCGAAGCAAAACTTCAGCTAGGCTCGAGCTCGGTCGATTCGCAGATGCAGGACATCGAACGAGAGGCGATGGACATCCAGATGCAGGACAAGCTCCTCGAATATAAGCAGCAGATGGGCATGCTTGGCCCCGGCACGCCGGCGGCGACCAAGCAGATCGACTCGGGCTCGCCCGTTCATGAGGCCGAGGTGCTCAACTCAGAAATACTCGACGAGAAAAGCCAATCAAATTAAAGTTTTCGAACGCGCATTGATTAATTCGCATCTGTCTTGATATGGCCGATCTGGCAAAATACCGGCAAGACCTGGAAAAATTTGAAGCGAGCTACGCGAAAGCGGCAGTTAAGGAGCCGGTCAACTTTTGGGGCCTAGCTGGTTTCCTCATCGCTGCTGCGTATACGGGAAGTGTCATCCCGCTGCTTATCGCCCTTATCTGTGAGGCCATATATATTGTTGTCGTGCCAAACTTGCCGCTATACCGCCAACTTGTCGTACGCCGCGAAAAACAGCGGCGGCTGGCTGCTCATACTGCAGGTCGCGAAAAACTGATCAAATCCTTTACGCCCCGCGAACGCGAGGCCGTTGAATACCTTCGCTGGCTTAAGGAAAAGATCCAGGACAACTATCGTAAGTTTACGGGCGCCGGCGATCTGCCCAGCAATCTCAAGGCCCTCGATCGACGATGGGAGGACTTTGTCGATCTCCTCGACGTATATCGCCGCCGCAAACAGCATCTGAAATCGATCAATCGCCAGGCTGTCCACAACCAGCTATCGCAGGCTTTTCGTGCTATGGAGGGAGCCGGCGATGAAAAAACTCGCCGCATCCAGCAGACCAATGTCGAGATCCTGAAACGTCGTATCTCCTCGTTCGACGAGATCGAACGCAGCGTAAAACTCGTCGAAGGCCAGCTGCAGTCGATCGAAAACTTCTTCAGCTACCTCAACGACGAGATCGTTACCATTTCCACCCCCGAGCGATTCTCTTTGCTCGATTTTGAGCAGCTCAGCGACTCGATCGCGATGACCAAACAAATGCTCGATGCCACCGCGGACGAGGTCGGAGCCCTCGACAGCTACAACCGCGAAATGGGCAATCTCGAACTTCTGCCTGGTGCGAAGTGATACGGTCATTCAACCTTAATTTCCTGCCCTTTCTTGCCGCCGTAATCGATATCTATTAAAATTAGCGGTTTCAGACTTGTCTGAGACTTTAGACTATTTTAGTAAACATAGAACTATATGAAACGCGTAGGCATATTAGCGGGACGTGAACAGACGTTTCCCGAATCAATAATTAACAGCATAAACGAAAAAGGGGGCGGCGAGGTCGTTGCCGAGATGGTGACTTTCGGCGGGATTCGATTGGATGAGCCGAAGAGATATGAGGCCATCATTGACCGTATTTCGCACGAGATCCCATATTATCGGGCGACACTGAAGCGCATGGCGCTCGAGGGAACATATATCATAAACAACCCCTTCTGGTGGTCCGCGGACGACAAGTTTTTCAACTTCGCTCTCGCGGCGAAACTCGGAGTTGCAATTCCAAAAACTGTGCTCTTGCCTCAGCAGAGCTATATTAAGGATGTAACGTCGGAGAGTCTCCGGAATCTCGAATTTCCCCTCGACTGGCAAGCGGCGATCGATTACGTCGGCTTTCCCGCTTTTCTAAAACCTTTCGACGGCGGCGGTTGGAAGAACGTGTCAAAACTCCACAACACGGACGAGCTTCTCTGGGAATATAACCAAACGGGCACCCTCTGCATGACCCTTCAGGAAGGCATCGAGTGGGACCATTTTGTCCGCTGCTATTGCGTTGGGAAAGAAAAGGTCCTCATCATGCCATACGATCCCTCGAAGCCTTACCTTTCGGGAATGCAGTACGTCAACATCGAAAACTATCTGACGCCTGAATTGCATGATCGTGTCGAGCAAGACGTGAAAACGATCTGTAACGCACTCGGATACGATTTGAATACCGTGGAATTTGCGATCAAAGACGGCGTGCCTTATGCCATCGATTTCATGAACCCCGCACCAGACGCAGAACTGGCGTCCGTGGGTGAGTATAACCATCGCTGGATCGTCGATAATATGACCGATTTTATCCTGAAGAAGCTTGAAGAAGGCTGGGATTCGTCTGAATATCGGTGGTCAGCTATGCTCAATCCGCCGGCGAAGGCAGAGGCTTCGGTCAGCACTAAGCAGATATCTGCCGCCAAGAAAACGCCCTCAAAAGCCAAAGCACCGGCGAAAGGAATTTCCGCGACGAAAGCCAGGAAAGCGTAGACGGCCAGCGATACTCCTTAGGGCCCCGTCCTTCGCCGAGGATGGGGCTTTTCATTTCCCGACCCTGCAGAGTCGCTCGGCCCCTGGGGCCCGGCGTCGGTGCTGCTTGCTGGGTAAAAATCGACTCTTACGGGTTTGTCTGATATAGTGTTCGTATTCTTCCGATGACACCCCGCTGCATATCAAAACTGCGTCCCATCAACCAGCGTGCAAATCTCTTTGCCGGTGACTAAGCCTGGATCATTCCGATAATTCGCCCCTTTCCGAGGCCTTCCACGAACGTTCACCAGAAACGTGAACCTTAGACTTTGAGGAAACATTATCATGACACCAAGTACAGAATTACAGCGGCCATTGATCAAGACTGAACTGCCCGGACCCAGGTCGCGGGAAATAATCGAGGCAGACGCGCGATATGTCACGCCGAGTTATCCGCGCCCCGATTATGAACTTGTGGCTGACCACGCGAGCGGAGTGTGGATCACCGACCCAGACGGCAACGTCTTTCTCGACTGCAATGCCGGCGTGGCTGTTTGTTCGACCGGGCATTGCCATCCGGAGATCGTCGCCGCGCTGCAGAAACAGGTCAGCGAGCTGATACATCTTTGCGGGACGGACTTCTACTATCGGCACATGCCACAGCTCGGTAAAAAGCTCGAAGAGATCTGTCCCATAGACGGCCCGACCAGAACGCATTTTGCCAACAGCGGAGCTGAGGCGGTCGAGACGGCACTAAAGGTTGCGATGTATCACACCCGACGCCAGAAGTTCATATCGTTCTTCGGCTCATTTCACGGACGAACGCTCGGGGCGCTGTCGCTGACGAGTTCTAAAAAAGCCCAGCGGCTCGGCTTTATGCGTCAAGCGTTGGACGTTGTTCACATACCCTACCCGAACAAGTTTCGACATTTCGCAACGGATCAGCCCACGGACGAGGCGACGATAACTCGCGATTGCATCAACTGGATCGAGAAACGACTCTTTCAGACAACAACACCGCCGGAGGAAGTGGCCGGAATCGTCCTCGAAGTAGTGCAAGGCGAGGGCGGCTATGTCCCGGCGCCAGCTGCTTTTGTGAAAGAGCTCAGGCGTATTTGCGACGAACATGGCATTATGCTGATCGTCGACGAGGTACAGTCCGGTATGGGCCGAACAGGCAAGATGTTCGCTCTCGACCATCACCCGTCTGTAAAGGCCGACATTATTTGCCTTGCCAAGGGCCTAGGCTCCGGCATGCCGATAGGTGCCTGCATCGCCCGCGCAGATATTATGGATTGGCACAAGGGCGCTCATGCCTCGACGTTTGGCGGCAATCCCGTCGCGTTGACAGCGGCCCTGAAAACCATCGAGCTACTCGAAGACGGCCTAGTCGATAACAGCCGAGACGTCGGCGCTTATCTGGAGGACGGCCTGAACAAACTCAAGGATAAATACGATTGCATAGGCGACGTTCGCGGCCTCGGCATGATGCTCGGTGTGGAGTTTGTCACGGACAAAGCCAGCCTGACGCCCGCGCCCGAGCTGCGCGATAAGATCGAGATGGCCTGCTTCGAGCGCGGCCTGATAATTCTCGGTTGCGGGGCAAACTCAATACGATGGTCACC
>DATLNN010000011.1:0-3089 GCA_035536695.1 Pyrinomonadaceae bacterium
AACCAGTCCACGCCTTCATTTTCGAGCCGTAGGGCGCAGCGTACCGCTCCGTGGCCATACGCATCGGCCTTTACGACGGCCATGCAAGGGATGTCCTCGCCGATAAATTTTCTCGATTCCGACAAGTTTGCGGCAAGATCATCTAGATTGATATAGGCCTCAGTGGGACGGTGTGCGGGGGCGAGCATATCGGGATGTGGTGTGTAATATTCCGAGGGCTAAATGACTGTTTCAAGAGAATCTACCCATGGTTAGGATGGCGCATCCGATCGATCTTCAAAGCGGAATATTCCCATGTTTCTTGGGCGGGTTGGTATCACGCTTGTTCCGCAAAAGGGAAAGTGCCCGTATCAACTTTGGACGCGTGAATTTCGGCTCGATGACCTCGTCTATATACCCGCGTTCGGCGGCTACATAGGGGTTTGCAAACTTGTCCTGAAACTCTGCAACCTTTGAAAGCTTGTATGATTCATCGTGTTCCGCGATTTCACGGCGAAAGAGAACACCAACCGCTCCTTCAGCTCCCATTACCGCAATCTCAGCCGTCGGGAAAGCGAAATTAATGTCAGTTCGAATGTGTTTCGACGCCATAACACAGTAGGCCCCGCCGTAAGCCTTTCGAGTGATCACGGTGATTTTTGGAACCGTCGCCTCGGCAAACGCATAGAGCAGTTTCGCCCCGTGGCGGATAATGCCCAAATGCTCTTGATTAACGCCGGGTAGAAATCCCGGAACATCTTCAAACGTGATCAAGGGGATGTTAAAGCAATCACAAAACCGCACAAAGCGCGCTGCTTTTACCGAGGCATCGATATCTAGTACGCCTGCCAGGTATGCCGGTTGATTTGCAACAATGCCGACTGATTGCCCGCCAAGGCGCGCGAACCCGATCACTATGTTCGCGGCGTAGTGCTGCTGCACCTCGAAGAAATAACCCTCGTCGACAACGGCGTCAATTACATCGCGGATATCATACGGCTGGCTGGCCGATTCGGGCACGATCGAATTCAGCTTTTCATCCGCGCGGTCCGATGGGTCGGTCGTCGCTATAAAGGGCGGATCATCAAGATTGTTTGATGAAATAAAGGAAATAAGCTCTCTCGTGAGCCGCAAAGCATGCTTGTCAGAATCGGCCGCGAAATGAGCAACTCCAGATTTCGTATTATGCGTCATCGCACCGCCCAGTTCGTCCTTGGTCACGTCCTCGTGGGTGACTGTTTTTATCACGTCAGGTCCCGTGATAAACATGTATGACGTGTCTTTGACCATCACATTAAAATCAGTGATGGCGGGCGAATAAACCGCGCCGCCCGCGCATGGGCCCATAATGCAGCTTATCTGCGGAATTACACCGCTTGCCATCGTGTTTCGCAGGAAAATGTCGGCATAGCCGGCGAGCGAGACGACCCCTTCTTGAATGCGCGCGCCGCCCGAGTCGTTCAATCCTACAATCGGCGCGCCGGTCTTCATAGCCATGTCCATGACCTTGCATATTTTCTGGGCATGAGTCTCAGAAAGCGAGCCGCCGAACACCGTAAAATCCTGGGCAAAAACAAAGACCTCGCGCCCGTCGACCAACCCGTGGCCGGTAATAACGCCATCGCCCGGGTATATCTGTTCATCCATTCCGAAATCCGTCGAGCGATGGACAACAAACTTGTCGAACTCCTCAAAACTGTCGTCGTCGAGGAAAAACTCTACCCGTTCGCGGGCGGTCATCTTGCCAGAAGAACGCTGTTTTTCCATTCGTGTCGGCCCGCCGCCATCTTCAGCGATCTTAGACCTTTCGCGCAGGATCTCGATCTTACTTTTCGTTTTGGATTCCGGCTGCATATCGCATAAGTGTAGCTATTTTCAGAGCCTTTTCAAAGCCACTCAGTAATGCTTAAATCTATCCTACAATGCGCGAACGCGAGAGAATTTCGAGCCGTGACAACAGACGACTGAGCAACGCGCGTGCTGTGCGCGACGGCCGTGTAAAGGCGCATATCTTTATTGAAGGGAAGCGGCTCGCCGAGGAGGCTCTCCGTTCAGGGCTTGGAATTGACGAGTGTTTTCTCGTCGAGGGGTTTTCTGATGGGGAATTAGGCAACAGGGTGGCCCGGCACGCCGATCACGTGTTTGAGCTTCCCCCGAAACTTTTCCATTCGATCGCGGACACCGAACGGTCTCAGGGAATAGTTCTTATTGCTGCTCGGCCCGACTCGTCTCGAAAGCGCATCGATTCAAAGGTCGGAGCGTCTTCGCTGCCAATTGTCATTATTCTGAAGGAGATCAATAACCCTGCAAATCTCGGGGCAATACTGCGAACGGCCGAGGCCGCCGGTGTGGCCGGGGTCGTGGTCTCGAAAAACTCCGCCGACGTATTTTCCGCGAAGGCGTTGCGGTCGGCGATGGGGGCCAGTTTTCGACTTGCGATCTGGGATGGCGTAAACGTGGCCGAAGCCTTTGACTGGGGCAAGTCACATGGCCTGAGGGTTACGGCGGCCGATACATCGGCAGCCAAAAGCTATCTTGAAACCGATTGGACGATTCCGAGGATCCTGGTGTTTGGCTCGGAGGCCCACGGCCTCAACCCGGACGATCTGGCACGTGTTGACGATCGAGTCACGATCCCGCTTGAGAACAATGTTGACAGCCTGAATCTGGCTGTTTCGGCAGGTACCTTGCTGTTCGAGGCGAAACGCCAGAACGAGTCAGCGATTCGAATTGAGGATTGACTGGGACGATGAGGTCAGTGAGCTATCAATCTGACTTTTCAGGCGACCTTGGAGTACGGGGTCGTTAGCGATCATCAAGGCGATGGCGATGTCCGCGGCGAGCACCTTGAAGTTCGCGGCCGGAGCATCGGAAACGCGTTTCTGAGCATCGATCAGTGCAACCCGCGCTTGGGGAAAGTCACCTTTCAAGAGGTTCGCTCGCCCCACAAGGTAATAATCTTCAGCGTCGTCCGGCGGCGGCAATTCGCTCAAATAAGCGTCAGGATTTGAATCGACCAGCCGCCGGTTCTTTTCAAAGGCAGTGAATTCAATGTTTTCCGACTGCATCGATGGCAGTGCATTTCCCTCAACCGGCGGCGGAACGGAAGC
>DATLNN010000012.1:0-3681 GCA_035536695.1 Pyrinomonadaceae bacterium
ATAACATCCATTTGAGGAAAAAGCGACGGAATTAGTTGCCTTTGGTTTACGGTAATTACCGGGCTTTGGTTTCGAATTCTGTAAACTCAGTGTTCTCTCTGCACAGCAGTTTCCTTTTGGCTTTCTTTGCGCCTTTGCGACTTTGCGGGGAATTTTCTCCATCGGTCACAGAGTTCATCGAAGGAAACAAAGAGGAGTTCTGGCACTTTGGCCCGTTCAGACTGCTTTTATGCGAAACCTTTATGAGATACACTTTCAACAACACGATTTGACCGGAATTGTTGATCTGTCGCCACACCCGCGTGTCCCATTTGCTCAAAGTTACAAATCTCAGAACGCAGTTTCCGACCAAAGCCGGCCTCGTTAAGGCGGTTGACGGCGTGAGCTTTCATATTGACGAGGGCGAATTGCTGGGCCTTGTGGGAGAATCGGGTTGCGGCAAATCTATAACCGCCCTCTCCATAATGCGCCTGATCGCTCCGCCGGGTAAAGTGACGGGCGGATCGGTCAAGTTCAAGGGGGAGGAACTGTTGACCGCCGCTGACGAACGTATCCGAGAGATCCGCGGGAACGATGTCGCGATGATCTTTCAGGACCCAATGACGTCGCTAAATCCTGTGTTTACGGTCGGGGAGCAGATCGCCGAGGCTTTGCGGCTGCACCGTCGGATGGACCGAAAACAGGCATGGGCCGCGGCCGTCGACGCTATGAAAGAAGTCTCGATACCGTCGCCGGAACGCCGCGTAAACGACTATCCGCACCAGCTTTCGGGCGGTATGCGGCAGCGTGTGATGATCGCCATGGCCCTCGCATGCGACCCCGAATTGTTGATCGCCGATGAACCTACAACGGCCCTCGATGTGACGATACAGGCCCAGATACTCGAGCTGCTCGACGAGCTGCGGCGGACGCGAAAGCTTGCCATCCTGCTAATCACGCACGATCTTGGTGTTGTGGCCGAGGTCGCGGACCGGGTCTGCGTAATGTACACGGGTAAGGTGGTCGAGGAATCAGGCGTTGATGAATTGTTCGCTAATCCGAAACATCCTTATACACGCGGTCTGCTGCGTTCCGTGCCTAAACTGACCGACGCCGGTGTGGCAAAGGCCGTTCGGCTGCAAACGATCGAAGGGACTGTCCCAAGCCCGACAAACCTGCCGTTCGGTTGTCATTTTGCACCGCGCTGCGAGCATCGGATGGAGATCTGTATCGAGGGCGAGATACCGCTTACGCCGCTGCCAGACAGCGTGAAGGTGCGGTGTGTTTTGCATGACCCTGCGCAGCGATTCAATGTCGCGCGGGAAAAGACATTGGGTGCCGAGATGTAGCAACGGGGGGCAAGCCCGCGGCTAAACGGTACAAGGGATTTTGCAATAATATTGATGGTCGCGGCTCAAACACAAACCGATCGTTCACCGCTGATCGAGGTCCGTAATCTTGTTAAGCATTTTCCCGTTGACAACAGCGACGACGTTGTTCAGGCGGTTGACGACGTTTCGTTCGATATGGTCACCGGAGAAACGCTTGGGCTGGTGGGCGAATCCGGGTGCGGCAAATCGACGGTCGGCCGGTGCTTACTGCGTCTTCACGAACCGACGAGCGGGGAGGTTCTATTTGAAGGCAGAAATATCGTGGGTTTGCCTCAACGCCAAATGCAGGCAATGCGTCGAGAGATGCAGATCATCTTTCAGGACCCGTATGCCAGCCTCAATCCCCGGCTCACAATTCGATCTATTGTTTCGGAACCGCTAAAGATCCATAAGATCGGCGACAAGATGTCGCAGAACGCCCGCGTGGCCGATCTGCTGGCACGCGTTGGGCTTGATCCAAAATACGCCGACCGCTATCCGCACGAGTTTTCCGGCGGCCAGCGGCAGCGCATCGGTATCGCGAGGGCGCTCGCCCTCAATCCTAAACTGATCATTTGCGACGAACCGGTGTCCGCTCTTGATGTGTCTGTTCAGGCCCAGGTGGTTAACCTGCTGGACGAATTGCAGGGCGAGTTTGGCTTGACGTATTTGTTCATATCTCACGGCCTCGCGGTCGTCGAACACATCTCGGATCGGGTAGCGGTGATGTATCTCGGCAAGATCGTCGAAATATGCAACGCCGCCGAATTGTACGAGTCACCGCTTCACCCATACACTCAAGCCTTATTGTCGGCAATACCGATTCCCGACCCGACGCAGAAAAGGCAACGGATCGTCCTCAGAGGCGATGTGCCGACGCCGATAAATCCACCGTCCGGCTGCAGATTTAGAACCCGGTGCCCGATCGCAATAGACGCGTGCGCTCTGATTGTTCCGGAGTTGCGTGAGATCACGCCCGGGCACAGAGCGGCATGTATACGCATCGAGGGCTACGATACAGCTGCCCCGGCCAACGCGTAGTTGAAACAACGATACGTTGCAAATCGTAACGCCTGGCGTATTCTTAACTCAATTCAAGAGAGGAAAATATGAATCGTTTGGCTGGAATAATCGTTGCGGCGATCGGTCTGGTTGTCGCCATTCTTAGCATCACAAAGATCGTTCCCGGGCTGACTCAGCCCGGGATCGTCATGATCCTGTTTGGCGGCCTCATCATCGGCCTCAGCTTTATCGACAAGCCGGACCCGGAGGGGACGGAGCGGATGTCGACGCCCAGCACCTTGGGCAACATCTTTTTCTCCCCGACCGAGGTGTTCAGTAACCTGCGGCGACACCCTCGCTGGCTTGTCGCAATGCTGGTCATGACCATCTTAGCCACGATTTATGGAAATCTCTTCGTCGAGAAGCTTAGCGCCGAGCGCGTTGCGAACTACGCAATAGATAAGACGCTCGAGATGCCGATAATGAACGACGAGGCAAAGAAACAGATCGAGGCCGGCCGGGCGGATGCGATCGCGGAGGCGAAGAATCCGGTCAGCCGCGCCGGCCAGACCGTCTCGGGCTTTGCCGGGTACGTTTTCTACTACGCGATCCTGGCTGCGATCTTTATGCTGTTTGCGCTCGCGATGGGTGGGAAGATCAATTTCTGGCAGGCATTTTCAGCCGCGGTCTATGCCGCTCTGCCTTTCAACCTTATCAGGTCGGTTCTCAACATCATACTGCTTTATGTTAAGGATCCGGCCGATATTCACCCTATTCTTGGGCAATCGTCGTTGATCCAGGACAATCTCAATTTCCTCGTACTGCCGTCGCAAAACCCGGTCATCTATACGCTTCTGAGTTCGTTCAGTGTATTGGTCTTTTATTGGCTATGGCTCCAGGCGACCGGCCTGAAGAATGCAGGTGAAAAAGTGACCGGCACGATCGCATGGAGTGCGACGCTGGGTGGGTACATATGCGTTGATGGTACTCCTCGGCGTCGCGATGGCCGCCCTTTTTCCAAGTTTTCTAAGCTAGGTAGAATGTTACCCGCGCTCGTTCAGAGGCGGGCTTGCCCGCCTTCCACGACGGCCGGGAAGCGCGCCTAAGAGGCCCGCACCGACAACGCGGGCAAGCCCGCCGCTGAACATATCGGCTATTCGTATCGAAGTGATTCGATCGGATCGAGGCGGGCGGCTTTCCAGGCCGGCAAGAATCCAAAAATGACTCCGATACCGACGCTCGCGCCGAATCCCAACGGCGGAGCCCACCACGGGACGTAAGACGGAAAGACAATGCTAATCAGAAATGTCAGGCTCCAACCGATCAGGAG
>DATLNN010000013.1:0-11527 GCA_035536695.1 Pyrinomonadaceae bacterium
AATGCATTCTTAAGCCGCGTGTTTAGTGATTCTCCGCTTTCAGTGCCGCGAGATGTCAATCGGGCCTTTAGCACGTCGAACGAGGGCGGCAGGATAAAGATGCTGATGACCTCCGACGGGAGCCGTTCCATTATCTGGACAGCACCCTGAACGTCGACCTCGACGATCAGGTCGCGGCCCGATCGAGAGACCTTCTCGCTCTCCGCGATAGAGGTTCCATAGAGCTTGCCGTGAACATTTGCATATTCCAGAAATTCGCCATTTTTGATTCGGGCCTCGAATTCCTCCTGATCGACAAAGAAATACTCGCGCCCGTTTTCTTCGCCCGGACGCTGCGGCCGCGTGGTGTGCGATACGGAATACCCGAGCTCCGGCATCATCGTCCGCACCGCGGTAATAAGCGTGCCCTTACCTCCGCCGCTCGGGCTGCTGATGATGATGAGTTTGCCGTGCATACTTGAAGTCGAGGAAGTCTAGAAAGTCTGGGAAGTCTAGAAAGTCGGTGGAACGATCGTAACTTCCTAGACTTCCCAGACTTCCAAGACTTCCTGGACTAACTATTCGACATTCTGAACCTGTTCCCTGATTTTCTCAATCTCACTTTTTATAGCGAGTGCGTTTTCTTTTACGGTCATGTTATTGGTCTTTGATGCGATCGTATTTGCCTCTCGATTGAGTTCCTGGGTCAGGAAATCGAGTCGTTTCCCGACGTCGCGTTCGTCGCGTAGAATGTCGCGAAAATGCTCGATGTGGTTCTTTAGGCGAGCGATCTCCTCGGAAATATCAAGCCGGTCGGCGAGAAAAGCGACCTCTTGGGCAAGGCGAGCATTGTCGATATCGATTTGGCTGTCAGACCGGGTGAGAAGGTCCGCGATACGCTTTGTCAGCTTTAACCTGTACTCCTCAGCAACGTTCGCCGCCTCGTTTTCGATAGTGGGAATTCGGTTTTCGATCTCTGCCAATCGCGATATGATCTCGGTTTCGAGCATGCCACCCTCTTTACCGCGCATGTGTTCCAGTTCATCCAGCGCCAGCGTTACAACGTTGCCTATCGCGATCAAGAATTCCGGCTCAGGTTCCTCCTTTTTGGCGATGACAACATTCGGCAGCCGGGCGATAACATTGATGTCCGGTTCGCCCGCGAGCGAGAACTCGTCGCGCATTTCTGTCATCGCAGCCAGAAACCCGGCTATCAACGGGCGGTTCAACTCAAACTGAACCTTGTCGCCACGGTCATACTGAAGATTCACCTCAACGCGCCCCCGCGATAGCCGGTCGCCGATCATCTTCTTGAGGGTCGATTCGAGCGACTGAAGTTCGCCCGGCAGACGTAAGTTCACATCGAGATACCGGTTGTTCACCGTTTTTAGCTCGACGGTTATTGAAGAGTCATTCTCCGAAGCCGAGGCTCGGCCAAAGCCTGTCATTGATTTCATTGGGTTTATAGTAGTTTGACCTTGATATAAAACAGCCCCAGGGGATCTCCGCGTCCGCTACTGCGGCCTCTGCGTTGAATGGTATGTTTACGGCGTCACAACGCCGAGAACGCAGAGTTTACGCAGAGTTCGCAGGGAAGTTATCCCAAGCCCAAAAGCTCTCAAATGTGAGTAATAGTAACTCATGATCGACTATCGGAGAATTCCAACGCCTCCGAATCGGCAAATTGCAATTCATATAGTTTCTTGTACGTTCCCCCCGCCCTAAGCAGCTCGTCATGCGTGCCTGTTTCGATAACGCGGCCCTTTTCCATCACGACGATCCTGTCGGCTTTTCTGATCGTGGAAAGCCGGTGTGCGATGACGATCGATGTCCGGTTTTGCATCAGGTTGGCGAGGGCGAGCTGCACGAGCGATTCGCTCTCGGTGTCGAGAGCGGATGTCGCCTCGTCCAGGATCAGCACGGGTGCGTTCATTAGCACCGCTCGCGCG
This sequence comes from Pyrinomonadaceae bacterium, assembly GCA_035536695.1. Lineage (GTDB taxonomy): Bacteria > Acidobacteriota > Blastocatellia > Pyrinomonadales > Pyrinomonadaceae > OLB17. The sequence goes on from DATLNN010000013.1 coordinate 1,929, forward strand.
ATAGCGATGCGCTGTCGCTGGCCGCCTGACAATAGAACACCGCGCTCGCCGACGAACGTTTCAAAACCCTCTGGAAGCTGAGAGATAAAATCATCTGCATAGGCGACCCGAGCGGCTTCGCGGATCTCATCGTCCGTCGCGCCAGGCTTTCCGTAGGCGATATTCTGCCTTACGGTGTCGTTGAACAAGACGGTTTCCTGGGTGACGAGAGCTATCTGCTGGCGGAGACTCGCAACGAGCGCATCGCGCAGGTCGGTACCATCCCAATAAATGGCACCGCCCGACGGATCGTACAGTCTCTGCACCAGCCGTGTCAGGCTCGATTTGCCGCCCCCGCTTTCGCCAACGAGCGCGACCATTTCGCCTTTACGGATTTCAAGATGGATGTTCTCCAGGATCTTCTTGCGGCCGCTCCGGTAGTTGAATGAAACGTGATCGAGTCGAATTGACTCCCGCAAGGGCCCGAGTTCGACTGCGTCCGGCTTTTCGGGAAGAGTTTCATTCTCGTCGAGAATGTCCCATACGTCGCGGGCTGCCGCAAACGCCTTGGTGATCTCGTTGTGCTGCCGCGAGATCTTACGCATCGGGTCGTAGCTGCGGAGCAAAGCTAATAGAAACGCGAAAAACTGTGACGCCTCCATTCGGCCCGCGTTGATCTCGCGAAGGCCGAAATAAAACAGCAGAATGACTGCGATCATGCCGATGATCTCGATGGTCGGCGGCGAGGTTGCGGCGATGCGGGCAGAGCGGAGATTTGCTTTCGCGATCACGCCGGCGACTTCGACAAAGCGGCGATGCTCCCGCCGCTCGGCCCCATACGCTTTTACGATCACCTGGTTTGCGAGGGTTTCCTGGGACGTATCGCTGAGGCTCCTCACTCCTTCGAGCGAAACATCGGCGAGCTTTCGCATTCGGCGGCTGAAACTTGTCGTCAAAAACGCGATGATCGGAGCGATGACGAGCGCACCGAGCGTCAGCCGCCAATTAAAATAAAACGCGGCCGACAAAAAGCCGACGAGCATAAAGCTCTCTCGCAGAACATCGCGAAGATTTGAGGACACCGCAAGCTCGATCGCCGCGCAGCTCACGACCAGACGTGAAACCAGATAGTTTGAGCGATGTTTTTCAAAGAAGACGGAAGATTGCGACAGCAAATGATCGTACAACTCGCCGCGGAGCTTTAGAACGGCCGATTGCCCGATCTTAGCCATCAAATAGGAGGAAAAATACTCCGCGATGCCCTTGAGAACGGTGAAGGCCATCAAAAGCCCGGCGATCGCGAGCCAGGCACGAAACCAGTCGTTTCGGGGAATCAAACTGCTGAGATCGAAGAGAGTTTTTGTCGCCTCGGAACCGGGAGTTTTCCAGAATTGGTCAAATATAGGGACCAGCAGACCCACGATCGCGGTCTCAAACGCCGCCCCGAGTATCATCGCCGCCACAGCCAACAAGAACGTCCCCCAATAAGGACGAACATATGTCAGGAGGCGCTTGAGATCTTGCATGGGCGGAAAGTAAAGGATTGAATATACTTTAGTTGATCAAGGTGTGTCCAAAATCGCCGACACCACAAAGGCACAAAGGACACAAGAAAGAAACTGAAATCTTTGTGTCCTTCGTGTCTTTGTGGTGAATTGCAACTTAAGGATCGTCTGGGGCATCTTTTTTACGTTGAATCCGAATCTGGGGAGAGGTTTATGAAAAATTCGACCATCAAAGCATTTATCATCGGAATTATCACACTTGCTCTGTCGATCGCCGCGATCGCGCAGGCGGACGTCGCTCGACGGACGACGGCCATTACCTATCCCCTTGACGACACCGTGACGGTGCAATTCAGAGGGACTACGCGATTTCCCCGAATGAAGGGCGACGCCAAGGTCAAACGCACAACTCGCAGCGGCACGCAGATCGAGCTTAACGTCGAGAGGATGCCGCGGCCATTTGAACTTGGCGCCGGATATGCGACTTACGTGGTCTGGGCGATCTCGCCGACCGGTCAGACCGACAATCTCGGTGAGATAAAACGCAGCGGCCTGTTTTTTATTGATTCAAAGGTTCGCGTTACGACGCCGCTTCAGACATTCTCGATCATCGTGACCGCGGAGCCGCACTTTATGGTCACACGCCCGAGCCAGGCCATCATGCTCGAGAATTTGAACCCCGTCGGCCAGAAGGGCCAGCGGATCGGTACTACACCCGCTTTTACGTACTTCGGAAACTCGAGTGATTATTTCCGCGACCCGCGAACGCCGGAGATCGCCGAAGTGAACTATTCAAAGACGCCGCCGGCAATTCTCCAGGCCCACCAGGCAATCGCCCTGGCACGCTTTGCGGGCGCCGACCGCGAAGCTCTGACCGAACTCTCCGAGGCTGCGACTTTGCTGCAATCTGCGGAAAATACATGGCGCGCCGGGCGCGACTCGGACACGATCGATATTGTGGCGCGCAAATCGATCGCGGCGTCGGTCCGCGCCGAGTCGCTGGCCTTGCAGCGCACGGAGGCCCGCGCCAAACGTAACGAACAGACGCGTGTCGACTCTGAGATCCGCGGCGCTGAGAGTCGATTCACCGACGCACAGAACCAGATCGCCGACCTCCGCGAAGAGCTGGCCCGCGAAACGCGCAACCGTGAGCTGGCCGAACGCGACGTGATGAACTATTCAAATCAATTGCGTGAACTCCGCGACGAGAATGGCAAACTGCGAGAGGATGTCGGCCGGATGAGGGTCGAGATCGAGGCGTTAAATGCCAAGGTAACGGCGGCCGAGAATAAGGCTCGTCAGGAGCAGGAGGCGAGGGAGGCGGAAGCCAAGGCCACACGCACGAAGGCGTCGGAGACCACTTTGCTCTCGTCGCTCAAGACGTTTGGAACGGTTGACAAGACCGACCGGGGCATCGTTCTCACCCTGCCGGAAACCTGGTGGACCGGAGCGCGTTCAAGCAGCTTCGTGCCGCAGGCAAATGGGAAGCTTACATCCCTTGCCGAGATATTGGTAAACAATCCTGACTATCGGATCACCGTCGAAGCTCACACAGACAACGCCGGCACCCCGGAGTTGATCCAGTCGGTTACGGACAAGCGCTCGTATGCGATCGCCGAGAAATTCGCCGAGCTGGGTGTCGAGGAGGGCCGCATCGTCGCGAAAGGATACGGCGCCAGTGTGCCTGTAGTGCCGAATACAACTGCCGTCAACCGGGCCAAGAATCGACGTCTGCAGCTGATCCTTGAATTGGCTCCACAGTGACGATACAGCGGCGGTCAAGCCCGCTTCTCAACGGGCGTAATTATCGAAAAAAAACCGTTGAGCGGCGGGCTTGCCCGCCATTTGTTTCTTCCGGAATCCGCCTATTAATGTTAAAATATTTGTTTGAGTCGTTCGGCCTATCGCGATACATCATTTACCAGGAGTCTTGATGAAGAAGTTTATTTTAGGGCATCGCTTTGCATGCTCGGTTTTGGTGGCGGCTGCTCTGTTTGGTGCAGCTCTGTTTGTATTTATGCCGCAGCAGAACGCCCAGAACCAGACGGGCCGATTCTCCAGGGCCGACGCGGTGACGCGCGATCTGCGCGACGGATCGAAGGGTTTGACACGGGTGAACGTAGCGACAGCCGCCGATCGCGAGGCGGTGGCAAAGTACGGCCGGATCGTCGCCGATTACGGTTCGTTCGTTACACTGGCTGCGGATAAAGGCCGAAACCTGTCGGGGCTCAAGCTTGAAAATCAGCCGGTCGAGATGACAATAAACCTGCCGGGCAAGGCGTTCGATCCAATAACGGATGCACCGGCGCGCTCGATCAGCGAGGCCGCCGGCCCCGGCTACTACATCGTTCAGTTTGGCGGGATCGCCAAAGACGAATGGCTCGACAGCCTGCGCTCTGAGGGCGTCGAGATCCTGCAGTATGTTCCCCACAACGCGTTTTTTGTGTATGCGGAGGGCTCGTCTATCGAAAAGGCTGTTGGCCACTCGCGGGTCCGCTGGACCGGAGCGTTTTTGTCCGAATACAAGATCTCGAGGGCGCTTCGGGAACAGGTGACTGCGGCGGAGTCGAAAACCGCGCCGCGAAAGGGAATGTCACCGCTCGAAATGACCGGCGAGAACACATCGGTCTTTGATGTAGCCGTTTTCAAACGTGCTGATGCTAAAGAGATCGCAGCACGTATCACATCGGAATTCGGCGGCAAAGTCCGCTATTTGATTGACCTGCCGAACAACTACTTCAACGTCGTCCGGGTCGATCTGCCTGTTGGACGGGTGATGGATATTGCCGACATCCCGGGTGTGATTAATATCGATTTCTACGCTAGGCCGCGACGCGAGGACGAGCGTGCCGCACAGATCGTGGCCGGAAATTTTACCGGCCCGACGACCATTGCCGGACCGGGCTACAACCCCCTCACCCAGTTCGGTGTCGATGGAAGTAATGTAACTGTCTCGGTATTTGACGACGGCATCAGCATTCCCGGTGCGGGCGGATTTTATATCACGTCGGATAATACGGTCGACGCTCCGCTTCGTGGGTCGACCACCGGAGCCGAGGGCGGACACGGTCACATTAACGCCAGCATCATCGCCGGTAACACGCCGTTCGGCATCCTGGACCAGACCGGACACAATTACGGACTCGGGATAGCTCCGCGAGCGAACATTATCAACATTCCCGCCTTAAAATCGACATATAACGGCAGCGACGCGGATGTTTATAACGACACTGTCGTCACCGCCGGACCGAACGGGGTCCGAGGATCGATCAGCAACAACAGCTGGGGTAATGGCACAAATAACAACGTTTACGATTCATATACGGCCCAGTTTGATGGGTTTGTGCGTGATGCATCGTTTGCGTCGTCCATCGACCCTATTTCTCTTATTTTTTCCGCCGGGAACTCAGGGCCCGGCTCGCTGAGCCTGACGCGGCCCAAAGCCGGCAAGAATTTGATCGCGGTGGGAAATTCTGAGAACTTTCGACCCGAACTCTCCAGCGTGGCAAATAATATCGAAGACCTGACCGGTTCGTCGAGCAGGGGTCCTGCGGCTGATGGACGCGTGAAACCAGATATTGTAGCGCCGGGAACTGTGATTACTGGAAGCCGAGGCGGCGTCAATTGTTCTTCGGTAACCTTTTGTTTCGACGATAACCACGCGTTCAGCTCGGGAACATCGCATGCGGCTCCGCAAGTCGCCGGTGCGGCTGCCTTATTCACGCAGTTTTGGAAGAATGGTAATGGCGGCGTCAACCCCAGTCCCGCATTGATAAAAGCGGCCATCATCAACACCGCCCAGGAAATGAATGGCGTCAATACCGGCGCGGTTATTCCTAATGGCAATGAGGGCTGGGGCCGCATAAATATGAAATTTATGCTAAACACCGGCGTCGCCACCAAGTATGTTAATGAAACGCAGGCTCTAGGCTCCGTGGGCGAGTCTGCGACCTTTGCGGGAATTGTGTCTGACACATCAAAGCCGACGCGCGTAACGCTGGTCTGGACCGATCCGCCGGCGACCTCGGATCCAGCCCTCGTGAATAACCTGGACCTTCGCGTGACGATCGGCGGGAATACCTATCTGGGGAATGTTATTACGAACGGCAGTTCGGCGACCGGCGGGACGGCCGATACCCGCAATAATGTCGAGAACGTATTTCTGCCCGCGGGCATCCCGGCAGGTACAAGTTTCGCGATCAACGTTTCGGCAGTGTCGCTGAACGGTGACGGCGTGCTGGCTAACGGGGATTTGACCGACCAGCATTTTGGGCTTGTTGCCTATAATCTGACCGAAACACCGACAGCAGTTCTACAGTCGACCGGTATCAACATTGTCTCTGAGACCGCAACGCCCCCGAATAGTGTTCCCGATCCGGGGGAAACGCTGACCGTCAACCTTGCGCTTCAAAATACAGGAACGGCCAATGCCGCCAATGTCTCGGCTACTCTTGAGGCGACCGGGGGAGTGATCGAACCGGGCCCCGCTCAGAATTTCGGTGCACTCGCAATGAACGCACCGGCCGTTGCTCGAACTTTCACATTTAAGGTCAACCCCAGCGTGATCTGCGGCGAGAATATTATTCTGACCTTTACGATCCAGGATGGCACAGCAAACTCTGGCACCGTTAGGCAAACATACCGGACGGGAACGGTCTCCGCAGGTACTTCACTGACGGCTTCGTATACCGGGCCGGCGGTCGCGGTGCCCGACAACGTCCCGGCCGGCGTGATCCTCGACCTGCCGGTGAGCGGTGCCGCGGGAAATATCACCGATCTCAATTTCAGATTCGATTCCGTCGATCCGTGCAACGCCACGATCGGGAATCCGAATGCCGCTATGGACCATACGTTCATCGGCGATCTCGTCTTCCGACTAACCTCGCCCGCGGGCACGACCATAACGCTGATGAGTGGTCGCGGCGGCACGCGCGAAAATATCTGCACGACGCTGCTGGACGATGACGGCGGTTTTCCGTCGCTCGGCAGTTTGTCGAGCACGAGCGGTCAGCCGGTAAGCGGCAACTTCGCGCCCGATTCGCCCCTGTCGGCATTTGATGGCCAGAATCCAAACGGTACGTGGAAGCTGAATGTAGCCGATGTTGCGGGCGTCGATGTCGGCAGCATGCGCCGGTTTTCGCTCGTGATCGCCTTTGAGGGCCCGAGTGTTTGTGCGACTTCATCGCCGACGGCAACCACGCGCCCGCCGGCGGATTTTGACGGTGACGGTAAGAGCGATCTGTCGGTATTTCGCCCCGGCGACGGGAATTGGTATCGGCGGTTGAGCCTGACGGGTGCGGATGTCGGCACGGGATGGGGAATTCCGGGCGACAAGCTCGTTCCGGGCGACTATGATGGCGACGGCAAAGCTGATCAGGCGGTCTATCGCCCAGCCAGCGGCAACTGGCATCTCAACCGATCGCGCGACGGCATTACGCAGGCGAATTTTGGCTTGCCAACCGATCTGCCGGTCCAGGGCGATTATGATGGAGACGGAAAGACTGATCTCGCAGTATTCAGGCCGGCGGACGGCATCTGGTTTATAAGCCAGAGCCGCGATGGATTCACGGGGCTGCAGTTCGGGGCAAACGGAGATAAACCCGTGGCGGGAGACTACGACGGCGACGGCAAGACCGACATAGCGGTTTACCGGCCGTCGCTCGGAACGTGGTTTATCCAGCGTTCGCGCGACGGGTTTACGTCAGCCGCCTATGGCCTATCGACAGACAGGGTCGTTCCGGGCGACTATGACGGCGACGGCAAGACGGACATCGCACTTTGGCGTGAATCGAACGCAACATGGTATTACCTTCGCTCGCGAGATGGCGACGGAGCGATCCAATGGGGCTCGCCGGGCGACATCCCGACGCCGGGAGACTTCGACGGCGACGGCAAGTTCGACGTCTCGGTCTTTCGCCCATCGAACGGCATCTGGTACCGGCTCGACTCGGCGACCAGCCAGTTCTTCGGTGCGCAGTTCGGAGCCGCCGGCGATCTGACCATACCGGCTGCGTACTTGCCGGTACAATAGCACCGCCCGCGTAAGTGCGATGGCGATCAAGCTCAAGAGATATTGGCCGCGGATTAACGCGGATGGACGCGGATAAAGAAATAGATTCTGATCTGCGTTTATCCGCGTAAATCCGCGGCTAATTTTCTGAGCGTTCGTTGCCCTGCTCATCGCGGAAGCTCCTTTTAGGAACTTTGATCTGTGTTTTTCGTGCAAATGTAGGGCATATATTGTCATCGAAACAGGGTTGCGCATACACTGATTGGTGATGACGGTTGAAAAGAAGACGATAAAACGCAAACTGCTGCGTGCCGGTGGATGGCAGGTCGCAAAGCGTGGCGCCAAGATGGTTCCGTTTGGGGGCACCGCGGTTGTTTTGTTCCTGGTCGGCAGCGACATTAAACGGAAAGGCCTCGGGAAGGGATTGTTAAATTCGGGGATCGATGCGATACCGTTCGTCGGTTTGGCGAAAAATGCCGTTGAGCTTTTTGCCGGGGATTTTATTCCGGACAAGGCGAATAAGGGGAAATGAATATGAGACGGACCGTAACATCTTTATGTCTGGGATTTTTGATCGCGGTTGGCAGCTTGTCTATTTCTGCTCAGAATACGCGTCCCACGCCCAAACCCCTTGCGACGCCCCTGCCGACGGTTTCGGGCGCAGAGATCATCAGCCGTGCCGGCGAATTGCATGAGGCACCGCTTATAATGCGGGCCGAGCCTCAGCCGGCCGAACCGCTTACAACCGATCGATCGGCGGAGATCAAAGAGCTTCGCGAGCGCATAAAAATGCTCGAAGGCGGGAAGAAGGAAGATCCAGACGCCAAGCAGAAGCGGATGATGATGAATCTCGACATCCTCACCCGGGCGGAGCAGCGTACCGAGAGCCTGCGCAAGCAGCATTTTGAACTCATCGAAAAAGAAAACACCGTCAAATCGCGCCTCGACCAGATCCAGGTCGAGATGCGGCCCGAAATGATCAACCGAGCTCTGCAGCTAGGCGGCTCGCTGCGCCCCGAGGAGATCCGCGAGGGCCGCCGAAAAAGCCTCGAAGCCGAGAGCGCAAATCTTCAGCTCCTGCTCGTTGACATCCAGCAAACGAGGGCCACGCTCCAAGCAAATCTTGTGAAATCCGAACAGATGGCCGAAAAACTGCGCGTTAAACTCGAGAAAGAGATCGACGAATCATTCCTGAAAGACGACCCCGAGATCTAGCTCGCGACGACTGGAGGGTGAGCGTCGCTCGCCAATGTCGGGTCCTCAACGGCGTGGGGCCGGACGGCCGTATTCAACACACCTCTACCGGGCGGCTGCGCCCTCAGCGTGCCTTCGGCCGCTGGCGAGCGGGACGCTCGCTCGCCAGTCATCTGCAAGAAAAGCAACTTCATCCGTTCCTTTAAACGTCAAACAAAGCGCCGCCAGTACGGGACGCCAATTTAGAATTTGGGAGAGTTTTATGAAGTTGCGATCCATTGCCGCCGCATTCGGCGTTGCTTTTTCGGGTTTATTCTTTGCCTCCGGTGCCCATGCCCAGGGCGTTATTGTTCCGATGATCTGCGACGTAAGGCCTTGTCGCCCAAGGCCGATCCCGCGTCCACAGCCGCTGCCTAATGCTTTGCCGGTCAAATCGATCCAGCTTGATACAAAGATAAATGGCCAGGTGGCGACGACGCATATCGAGCAGGTTTTCCGCAACGACACCCCGTATACGCTCGAAGGAACGTATTTTTTCCCGATCCCGGAAACGGCTTCGATCGTGAGCTTTGCTATCTGGGAAAACGGGAAAAAACTTGTCGGCGAAGTTCGCTCGCGCGAGGACGCGCGACGCATCTATGACGAGATCGTGCGCAGTCAGCGGGACCCGGGGCTGCTGGAATACGCCGGGAAGAACCTGTTTCAGGCATCGATATTTCCGATCCCGCCCAATTCAGATAAGAAACTCGAGCTCACCTACACCGAGGTTCTCAAAGCAGATTCAGGGACCGTCGCCTATCGATACCCGCTTGGAACGGGCCGCAATATTTGGGCTCCGCGTCCGATGTCGGGCCCCCAACTTGAGGGCACTCCGGGAAGTATGCCCAAACAGCAATTCGGCACGGTTTCCG
>DATLNN010000014.1:0-3817 GCA_035536695.1 Pyrinomonadaceae bacterium
CCGGGCGCGATACCGTATCTTGAAAAGGCTGTTGCGGCGCGGCCTGACCCCGCAACGATCGCGCTTCTCGGCGACGTGTACAAGATGGCCGGGCGCGACTCGGACGCCGCGCGCCAATACGAGCTGCTAGATAAGATCGCAGTTATGGGCGCTCAAAACGGCAATATTTATGGTCGCGAATTGGCGATGTATTATGCGAACCACGACATCAAGGTCGCGGAAGCATGCGATGCTTCCGTGAAAGAATACGAGACGAGACGTGATATCTACGGTGCCGACGCGGTCGCATGGACGTGTTTCAAAGCTGGGCGGCTAGAAGAAGCCAAGCGGGCAATGAAAGATGCTCTGAGACTCGGAACTAAAGATGCTCAGCTCTTTTATCATGCCGGCATGATAGAAAAAGCCGCCGGCGATCAGGCTGTGGCCCGCACCATGCTGGAAAAAGCCGTGCGGCTGAACCCATATTTCGACCCGCTCCAGGCGATCGCGGCCCGTTCGGCACTCAAAGAATTGGGAGGGAAATGACTAAGCACATTTTCTCTATAACTCTCCTGCTCGCCATGGCCGTTATCGCCGCGGCGCATCCGCTTGGCAATTTCAGTATTAATCAATACTCCGGGATCGAGGCCGGCGGCGGTAAGATCACGATCCGTCAGGTCCTGGATATCGCCGAGATCCCCGCGTTTCAGCTCGCCGGAACGATCGACACTGATAAAGACGGCGTGATGTCCAGGGCCGAGCTCGACGCCTATGCCGCGGCGATCACGCCAGATCATATCCGTGGGCTGGACCTTCGCGCGGACGGGCAGGCCGTCGGGCTTTCGGTTGAATCGACAGAAATATTGCTAGAGGATGGCGAGGGTGACCTGCCGATCATAAAGATCAAGTGGAACCTTGTCGGCCAAATCAACGCCGCGACTATCAATAGCCGGATAACGTTTAGCAACGCAAACTACCAGGGCCGAACGGGCTGGAACGAGATCGTTATCAAGCCGGCCATCGGCACTGGAATATACAACAGCTCGGGTTCTGGAAGCAGCATAACGGACGAGTTGCGCTCTTATCCGCAAGAGAACCTGACGGCACCGCTCAATGAGCGTTCGGCTACGTTCTCGCTCACGACGGGTAAGATACCGGACGATGCCCGGCCGCTCGAAAATCGCGACGGGGGACGGGTGGCCACTACTCAAAAGGACCGCTTTGCCGAGTTGATAAACGTTCCCGAGATCACGCCCGCGGTCGCGTTGTTTGGCCTGCTGCTCGCCTTTGGACTCGGGGCTCTCCATGCCCTGTCGCCGGGCCATGGCAAAGCGGTCGTCGGGGCATACCTCGTTGGTTCGCGCGGCACGTCGAAACATGCTCTCTTTCTCGGGCTGACCGTGACGATCACTCACACGCTAGGCGTTTTCGCGCTCGGGCTGATCACCCTGTTTGCCTCAAATTATGTCCTGCCGGAACGCATCATGCCTTTTTTGGGTTTTGTTTCCGGAATGCTGGTATTTTTTATCGGGATCACATTGTTCAAGGAACGGCTTTTCTTACTGCTCGGCTGGGGTAAGGCTGCGGGACATGCCCACGACCACGACCATGTTTACGATGATCATCACCATGACGAACACGACGGCGTGATCACGCATTCACATGGAGGGATGACGCATACACACGGCGGCTCGACACATACGCACGCCCCGCCCGACGAGATCACATGGAAGAGTCTGCTCGCGCTCGGCGTTTCCGGGGGGTTGATCCCGTGTCCGTCGGCGCTTGTCCTGATGCTGTCGGCCATCGCCCTCAACCGCGTGGGCTATGGTCTCGTCCTGACCGTCGCATTCAGCTTTGGCCTCGCGGCGACGCTGACCGCGGTTGGCCTGATCTTCCTGAATGTCCGAAACCTTTTCGGAAAAACGGCGCTCGCAAATAGTCGCGTATTCAAACTCCTGCCGGTCTTCAGCGCCTTTGTCGTCGCATTTGTAGGAGCGGTGATATGCTATAACTCGCTCGGCGGCACGCTATGAACGAACTCTCGATATTCGCCCTATTGGGATTTGGATTTGTGCTCGGCCTCAAACACGCGGTCGAGGCCGACCATCTCGCCGCGGTTTCCACGATGGTGGTCGAGCGTCGGAGCCTGTGGGGCTCGGCCCTGGTCGGGGGCATCTGGGGCCTCGGGCATACGATCTCACTGTTTGTAGCCGGAGTGTTTGTGCTGCTGCTCGATTTTCAGATCAGCGAAAACACCGAACGCTGGCTCGAATTTGGCGTTGGAGTAATGCTCACCCTGCTCGGCCTTAATGTCATAAGAAAGCTGGTCGCGGGCGGGTACCTTCATTTTCACTCACACGACCACGGCGAACACATCCACGCTCACCCTCACGTCCACGACGCGGCCGAGGCGAAGCACCCGGAGATAGCTCATAGCCTCGGAAACAACCCCAAGGCGCTCGCCATCGGTTTGGTCCACGGTCTCGCCGGCAGCGCGGGGCTTATGCTCGTTCTGATACCGACGATCCCCTCAAAGGCGCTAGGCCTTCTTTATATAGTCGTTTTTGGCGTCGGGTCGATTGGCGGAATGATGCTGATGAGCTTTCTTGTCGGTCTTCCGTTTCACTTCACGGCATTTCGCCTCAACCGCCTCAACCAACTGCTTCAGGGCGTCGCCGGCGTCGTCAGTATCTCACTAGGCCTCTGGATCATCTACGAAAAAGGCTTCAGCGAAGGGCTGTTTGCATAAGATGCGCAAGCGCGGGTAAGCAAGGGCGATACATCCAACTCTTGTGTTTTGCCCTTGCTTATGCGCGGCTTGTGCAGTACCGAAAAGAGCTGCTACCTTCCAAAAAAACTTTTGCCCGCTGAGATAAATCCTGTTATAGTAACCGCATAGCGAATTTTATTTTATTTTGTCGCCACAAGGCGGGAGGTTACCTATGAGAAACGAATATGACAGGGACGAAGCAAGCGCGGCTACAAAGCTGACCTATTTGCTCGTTGGCGGTGGTATCGGCGCGGTCTTGGCTTTGCTTTTTGCCCCGAAATCGGGCCTGGAGCTTCGCGGCGATATTGCCGACGCGACCCGTAAGGGAATTGAAAAGAGCAAGGAAACGGCTGCTCAACTGCAGGAAAAGGCCGGCGAGTACTATGAGGTTTCACGCGAACGCGCGAGCGATCTCTACCAGACAGCTTCGGAAAAGGCAGGCGAACTGACGGAAAAAGCCAAGGCGGTCGCCGCCAGCACGGCCAACCCGTTTTCCGCCGCGATCGAGGCTGGAAAGGACGCCTACACGGCGGAAAAGCGCAGGAACGAGGCCAATTCGATAACCGAGGGCCGCGCAAGTTATCCGGTCGCCGAGGATGGTGACATCAATCTCCTCGAAGACAATCGCGAGAAGAACGAGAACCAGTAGCTTATGAACTCGAGCGATCCTCAATTCTGGATGATGGTCTCATCGATCGTCACCGCCATCATGTTCCTGGTCATGGCAGTCGCGCTTATTGTCATAGCTCTCACTGTCAGGCGGGTCGTCAAAACGGTGCAGAATCTGAAGGAACGCGTCGAACCGTTGATCTCGAAGGTTAACGCTATAAGTGCGCAGGGCCGTGAGATCTCGGTGCATTTCACCGAGGTCGCGGCCAATCTCTCATCCGCGACCAAATATCTGTCCGAGTCCACCGAGATCATCAAAGACGAAGTCGGCGAGCTCCGCCAGCTGGTAGATGAAACTGCCCACACCGCCCGGGACAAGGTGAAAATGGTAAGCCGGACGATCGACCGAACCCACAATCAGGTCACCGACACGACGCAGTTTGTGAACCAAAAGAT
>DATLNN010000015.1:0-6928 GCA_035536695.1 Pyrinomonadaceae bacterium
AGAGTGGGCGATTGAGGAACGCACCCGATACGCATTCAATGAGGATCCCAAAGCGGTAAAAGAAAACCTTGAAAATGCAGTTCGAGAGACGCGTGAACGCTATCGAAAAAACGGCCTGCGGCAGTATCTTACCGATCTGCTGATCCGCGCGCCCGAGCATCCGAACCATTCATATCACAACGCGTTGATCTATAGCCTGACCGGCGACAAGAAAAGATCATTGTACAGCCTCGAACAGGCTTTTAATGGGCGGGCGTTTCTGTCCGCTTTCGTAAAGGCCGATCCGGTCTTCCAGGAGTTGCGAAACGAGCCGCGATATCAGGAAATTCTTCGGGACATGAATTTGCAATAAAACACGAGCATGCCGCAGGCAGCACACTCCCCGATCCGCCTGAAACACGACTTCTAAACGAAAGCGAAATCGAACTGGCCGGGATGCACCGCCTTATCGGACGAGATATCGAGGTGGCCGAGGTAAGCTTCGATCTCGTCGAGTACCTCACGTTCTGAATTCCTTAAAGCAACTGCAACATCAGGATGAACGCGTATCGTAGTGCGCCGGACGTCTTCGACGCTCTTTGAAAGACGGCGTGCCTCGGCCAGGATCTCGTAGCAGACGGTCGTGGGCGATTTGACCCAGCCGGCGGCGTCGCAGTATTCGCATGGAGTGCACATCGTGCGCTCCAAGGATTGCTTGACCCGTTTGCGGGTCATTATTATGAGGCCGAAATCGTTAAATGAAAGCACCTTGGTCGGGCTTCTGTCGCTATGGAGAGCTTCCTGCAGAGCTTGCGAAACCTTATGCCGGTTGCGCCGGTCTTCCATGTCGATCAGGTCGAGCACGATGATGCCGCCGAGATCGCGCAAGCGTATCTGGCGTGCGATCTCATCTACGGCTTCCATGTTGGTTTTCGTTATCGTGTCCTCGAGCCGGGCGTTGCCTTTGCCGACGAATTTGCCGGTGTTGACGTCGATCGCCACGAGGGCTTCGGTCTGGTTAATGACTAGATAGCCGCCAGATTTGAGCCAGACGCGCGGCTTCAGCGCCTTGTCGATCTCCTCCTGCACTCCGTAGTAATCGAGGATCGGCTCGTCCCGCGTGTAAAGCTTGATGCGATTAACGGACCGCGGCTGGATGAGATTAATAAATTCGACCGTGCGCAGGTATTCCTCTTCGCTGTCGACGCGGATCGCCGTGAAATCGTCGGCCAGCTGATCGCGCAATATTCGCTGAACGAGGTCGAGGTCCTGGTGAACCAGGGCTGGCGATTTTTTCTTTTCGGACCCCTTTTTCGACTCCATCCACATCCGCGCCAGGTATTTGGCGTCGTTTCTCAGGTCTTCCTCAGCAATGCCGACGCCCGCGGTACGGACGATGAACCCGCCGGACGGGATCTCCTTGTCCTGACGGATCCGCTGGATGAGCGTTCTGAGACGGCTGCGTTCGCTCGCCGATTCGATCTTGCGCGAGACACCGAGGTGCTCGATGGTCGGCATATAGACCAGAAAGCGGCCCGGCAGGGCGATGTGCGACGTGATGCGGGCGCCTTTCTTGGCGATCGGTTCCTTGGCGATCTGAACTAGTATTTCCTGTCCTTCGCGAAGAAGGTCGGAAATGGTCAGCTGGGCCGGACGGTCGCGGCGATCACCACGGTCGTTGCGGTCGAAGCGTTTACCGTCATTGCCCGGGCGGTCTGGCCGGTCGTTACGGCCGCGCGCGCCGCGCCGCCCACGATCCCGATTGTCCCGCCCATCTGGCCGCTGGCGGTCGTCTGCTGCGCGTACCGGCTCGTCCGAACTCTCGGGCTCACCGGCGGCTTGTACCGGATCGGCATGTCCGGCACCCATGTTATGTCCATTCTCTGGCTCGATCATGTCGGCCACGTCCTCGCCGACGACGTCCACGCTGACTCCAGTCTCCTGATTATCGCCGTTTTCTTCTCCGCCATCCTCCCTGCCCTTGCCACCGCGGCGCCGGCCCCGCCCGCCGCGACGGACGGCCATTCCAGCTGGGCTGTCGGATTCACGGTGGTTCGCCTCGGTGTCGCTGAGGTCGGATCCGCCCTCGTCGGACGTTGTGTCGGACGCAGTCTTTTTGCGAGACGTTTTTGAGAACTTACCTTTGGCTACGGAGCCGCGTTTTGCCGGAGATTTCCGCCTGGCGGGTGCCTTCTCGCCCGTCTCTGCCGCCTTTTTTCGGCCCCGGGCCTTACCGGAGGTAACCGGGTCTTCGTCATCGTCCGCTATTCGCTCAAATCCGGACGATTCGCCCCCGACCTCCGCCAGTAGCGATCCAACCTCAGCGGCAGAGGTCGTTTCCATATCGAATTCCACGGCCCTGACACGGTCGATGATGGCCTCTTGCATGTACGCGTCCTTAAAGAGTTCGCCTGTATCGCTATCATCGCTGATGCGCTCGAAACCGAAATTGTCATATTCAATCTGAAAGGTCGGCTCAGTCGTAGCCTGTTCGGCGGGCGGCTCTTCGATCTTCTCTTTCTTACCCCGGCCTCGCGCTCGTTTTGCTTTATCGGGTTTCACATAGTCGACCGGTGATTCGGCCGGGTCCTGCCTTGGCTCTTCGTCTTGCGTTGCGTCGACCATTGGATCGTCGGTCTCGCCTTCTGCGTAGAGGGCTCCGGTTTCGGACAGCGGCTCGACGATCTCCTGGACCGCCTCCATCTGCTTCTCACGCTCAATGCGTGAGCGGTCGATCCGATCGTTGGCTTCGCGTTTTGCCTCTTCGGGGGATTGCTTCTTGCCCTTTTCCATGACGATGCGTTCGATCTCTTCTTCCTCGTCAAAGAAGTCCGAGACGTAGAGAAACGCATCCCGCTCCAGTCCGATGTCAACAAAAGCCGACTGCATTCCGGGCAAGACCCGCATTACGCGGCCCTTATAAACATTACCGACGACGCCCGAGTTTTCCTCACCGCGCTCAATGTAAAATTCAGTAACCCTGCCATTATCGAGAATGGCGATCTTCTTTTCGCGTCCGTTGACGCTAACGATCATTTCTTTTGACATACAAAAATATCTATCCTTAAATTCGACCATCGTTGCCGGTTGGATTTAAGGCGGAGGAGAGTTTTCTGGTCAGTAATACGGATCTATCAGCAGATTCAGGCCTGGGATCTCGAGGTGAAAAGCGACTGACGCGACTTGGATTTATAGCTTGATTCTGGAAATAGATCCCAAAGGGCAAGTATTGAATTTATGTACACGACGTGAAAACTCGCTTTTGGCGGGAATCGGCGTCTATGCCATTCCCACTGTTCGGGGAGCACCAAATCTCGTAGAGATCGTGCTCAGACCCTTAATTATCTTGATCGGTCCCGTCTAAGATTCTGTAAAAAGTCTCTGACCGTTTGCTCTCTCCGCACGCGAACAAATCGCTACGTGGCAAACCTTGTCAGTATAAGCAATCCGTTCCGATAAAGTAAATAGAAATCTGCGATAAGCTGAGAACGCCTCCCCAGCATCACTCCGCTTGTCACACCGCCGTTATGCACGACCGTCCACCCTTTAAGCGACAATTCTGTCGCGACCCGATTTCCGCGCGCTCCTCAGCCGCGATACAATTTGCATTTACGCAGCCATGGAAATCTATTTTCAACTCGTCAGCGACGCCGAGTCGCTAAGAAAGGCACTCGAAGAGCTAAAGGACGAACCGTCTCTGGGCTTTGACGTGGAGACGACCGAGCTTGACCCCTACAGGGGTGATCTACGCCTGGTGCAGCTTAGTAACGGCAAAAATACTAAGGTGATTGACCTAAAACCGTTCCGCGAGAAGGGCGATTTGCGAATCATGCCGGACCTGACACCCCTACGCGACCTGCTTTCCTCAAATAAACAGACCAAGATCGCTCACAACGCAAAATTTGACTGCAAATGGGTGCGGCATCATCTCGGGACTGAGGTTGGCTCTATTTACGACACCTATCTAGCCAGCGTACTGATCGCGGCCGGCGAGGGCGAGCGGCGGCACGGGCTCGCTGACGTCGTACAGTTTTTCATGGGCCGCACGCTTGATAAAACCGAGCAGGTGAGCGACTGGGGCGCCGCCGGGCTTAGCACAGCCCAAATCGAATACGCTGCGCGCGACGCCGCCGTCATGCCCGAACTTCGTGAAAAACTCGACGAGCGGATCGCAGCTGATAGTCTTGCCGACGTGTTAAAACTCGAGAACGAATGCGTCATGCCGATAGCCGAGATGGAGTTGAATGGGTTCTATCTGGACTGTGAGATGTGGCGCGAGCAGCTCGGTCTCGTCACGAAGGCGCAGGCAAGATTTGCCGATGAACTGCAGGACATGTTGGGGGCGGGCGTCGCCCAGGCATCGCTGTTCGGCCGCCCGGAGATCAATCTTGACTCTCAGGCGCAGGTCACGGACGCGCTTGTTGGCCTCGGCGTTCCGATGCCGAATTCGACCCGTGCCTGGGAATTGCAGCCGCTGGCCGAAAAGTATCCGCCGGTGGCTAAGCTGCTCGAGTACAGGGCGGTCGCCAAGGCTTCGTCCAGCTTTGGCGAGAACATACTCGAATTCATCGAGCCGAAAACCGGGCGTATCCATGCCGACTTTCGTCAGATCGGCGCCCCGACCGGGCGTTTTTCATGCTCCAGCCCAAACCTTCAGCAAATACCGCACGAGGCCGAATATCGCCGTTGTTTCCGCGCGCCGGATGGTCGTGCTCTTGTCATTGCGGATTACTCGCAAATTGAGCTGCGCATCCTGGCCGATTTTTCCGAAGACCCGAATTTTATAAACGCCTTTGCTTCGGGGCAGGATTTTCACGCCGCGACGGCTGCACAGATATTTGGCATCGCAGAATCGGCCGTGGACGCCGATCAGCGTTCGTTCGCAAAGCGGCTCAATTTCGGGGTCGTCTACGGGATCGGTGCCTCGCGCTTCGCGATGATGACCGGCCTCTCACTCAATGACGCGGAAAACACGCTGAGAAAATATTTCGCCACCTATCCCCGCATGGACGAGTGGCTGCGCATGCAGGCAAAAAATGTGCTGACGGAGCGCTCAGCGCGCACCAGATCCGGCCGGATGGCCCGCATGAATTTTGACCCGAACGACCGCGGCTCAATCGGCGCTGTCCAGCGTTACGCCAAGAACATGCCCATCCAGGGCACGTCAGCCGATATCCTGAAACGCGCGCTTCGACTGCTCCACGACGACATTCGCGAAACCTCCGCCCGCCTTGTCAATATTGTCCACGACGAGATCATAGTTGAATGCGCTGCGGCGGAGGCCGAAATTACATCCGGCAAATTAGAATCCGCTATGCTTTGTGCCGGCGAACAGTTCGTCAGCAAGGTGCCGATCAAGGTTGACATCCACGTCGGTGACGAATGGGCGAAATGACCGGTCTTAGATCGCCTGCGGCGTCGTCGGCAGCCGGAGTCCCAAACTCGCGGAGTGGAAGAAATATGGCTAGATCAACCGCGGCGAAAGTTTTTTCATTCTCGGTTCGCGTGGTGCCCAGAGCCTCAAAAAGTGAGGTTGTGGGGATGCATGACGGTGCCCTAAAGGTCAGGATCGCTGCGCCGCCTGTTGACGGTGCGGCCAATACCGAACTGATCAGGCTGCTTGCGAAGCACTTCCGGGTGTCCAGATCGGATGTAGAAATTGTGGCCGGAGAGACTTCGAGGAGTAAAAGGGTTAGGATATCAAGCATAACCGATTCAGATTTCGAGAAGGCGTTGTGAAATGAAAAGCCAGATCTCTTTTACCACCGATATCTTCGAAAGCCAGACCCCTAAGCCACACTTTATCAGCCCAAGAAATTTTGGTGAGGACCTTGCTGAATGGCTTGTCGAGGCTTCACGCGCCAGCGCGTTTAAGCTTGGTTCGCCTTTTCAGACCGAGGAAGGGTGGACGGTCCCGGCACAGGCCGGCGGCGAGAGTTTTGAGATCGGGGTCGGGATAATGGACGAATCGATCGGAGATGCTCAGGCCAATTGGCTGATCACTGTCGAGAAGAAGCGAAAGTGGAAAGTGTTCAGCTCGAGAGATTCCGAGCTTCGTTCAGAGCTTTGCGACCATATTCAAAATATTCTTCGAGACAAACCCCACATTCGCGAGATCAGATGGACTGATCAGGTCGGCCATTTTGCGCGGTAAAATCGGGCATGATAACTTGTCAGTAGCCCCGCACGTAAGTATGGGCTTTCGTGTGGGCGACTGACGCCGAGTCCCACAGTTTTCAAATATATGTCAGGACACTCAAAGTGGCACACGATCAAGCACAAGAAAGGTGCGACGGACGCTAAACGCGGCAAGATATTCACCAAGATGATCAAGGAGATCACCGTCGCGGCGCGCACAGGCGGCAGCGGCGACGTCGATTCAAACGCGCGCCTGCGCAAAGCGGTCATCGACGCAAAGGCTGTGAATATGCCAAACGACACCATCGACCGGGCCATAAAACGCGGCACCGGCCAGCTCGAGGGCGTCGCCTATGACGAGATCACTTACGAAGGCTACGGTATCGGCGGCGTCGCGGTGCTGGTTGAAACAATGACCGATAACCGCAACCGCACTGTGGCAGAGTTGCGTCACATCTTCTCAAAAAACGGCGGCAATCTCGGCGAAGCGGGCTCGGTCGCGTGGATGTTCGATAAAAAGGGCTACATCGTCGTCGATAAGGCGGCAAAATCGGAAGATGAGCTTTTCGACATCGCCATCGAAGCCGGAGCCGACGACATGCAGGACGAGGGCGATGTTTTCGAAATCTACACCACCCCGGAAGCCTTCGATTCCGTGACCGAGGCCCTCAAAACCGCCGGCATCGAACCCCAGGCTGCCGAAATCTCAATGATCCCGCAAAACTACATCGCCCTGACCGGCGGCGACGCCAGCTCGATGCTAAAGCTCTACGAAGCCATCGACGACAACGACGACGTCCAAAAAGTTTGT
>DATLNN010000016.1:0-4076 GCA_035536695.1 Pyrinomonadaceae bacterium
GAAAGTACAGCAGCAGTGGTTCGACTTTTACAAGCGAAACCGGATGATCACGACCATTCCACTCGAAAAACGCGCCCGGTGGGTCGAGCTTCGTGAAAAGCTTATCAAGGCGATCCATGACGCCGGCGGCAAGCTGATGGTCGGCTCGGACACGCCTGAGTTTTTATGGCTCTACGGTTTTGGCGTTCATCACGAGCTAAAGGCATTAAAGGATTCGGGCATCTCGAACTATGCGGTCCTTGCTGCTGGTACGCGAAACGCTCACGAATTCTTCGGCACGCTTGAAAAGGTCGGGACAATTCAGAAAGGCAAGCGGGCTGACCTGATCCTGCTCAACGCAAATCCGCTCGATAACATCGAGGCGACAAAGGACCGGGCGGGCGTCATGCTCAAGGGCAAATGGTATAACCAGACCGAGCTGAACGGTTGGCTCGATGAGATCGCCCCAAGAATCCGCAACTCATTGGCCGAGGAAAAGGAGGCGCAAACGACGAAATGAAACAGACAACAAAGCGAATGTTTACATTATCGGTCTTGCTCGTTGCGGCGACCGTATGCGCCGCCGCTCAGACACGGGTTTCAACCGCGTTATCTAAACAGCTGATAGCGGGTGAGAGCTACATCTGGTACATGCAACACAGTGGATGGGCGATAAGAACAAAAAACCATTTTCTGGTCTTCGATTACATCGGCGATGGCATGCCGATTGGTTCAAGAACACTCGCGGACGGCATAGTGAATCCTGACGAGATCAAAAAACACCAAGTAACTGTATTTGTCACGCATGGTCACAACGACCATTATTCGGAGCAAATATTCGATTGGGGAAAAACCATCGCGAACATTACTTACGTCTTTGGCTGGAACCTGCCGAAGAGTGGCAATTATTTTAGGCTCGAGCCCCGACAAAAAAAGCCGATCAATGGCATCGATGTCGAGACCATCATATCAACGGACCTGGGCGTCGGGTTCCTTGTCAAGGTCGATGGCTTAAGCATTTTTCACGCCGGGGATCATGCTAAGTGGGCAGAAACCTTTAAGGCAGCCTATGAGGCCGAGATCGATCTGATCGCCAATGCCAGTCCGAAGATCGATATTTTGTTTGTGCCCATAGCTAAAGGGATGAGCTGCGAACCGAACGAAAGTATTCTCGACGGTGCCTATTTTGCAATTCGGAAGTTGCGCCCAAAAGCCGCGTTTCCAATGCACGTGAGATGCGCCGACAAGATCGGGCTTTACCGGGAATTTGCTGAGAATGGAGCAAAGCATTCGCTGCGATCGTCGATCTTTTTTCCGGAGCGACCCGGCCAAATATTCCAATACACAGATTCAAGGCTAGTTGTCCAATGATGCCCGATTTCCTCAAAAAAACAGGCTAGACGCAATTTTGACCTAGACTCCGCAAGGATGAATGAATCGATGCTGATCATACGGATGAATCGATTGTTGCTTTTCATTATTACGATTGGGGCATGGTCCGTTTCGACGGGTTGCGCGTTGGCATCGTTCGGCACGGCCGAACCGGCGCCGTTCATTCCTTCTGAGGCAAGACGCGAACCGCTATCGCCTGCTGACCAACTCGAGGTGAGGTATATTGCCAACGAAGGCGTGTTGATCACGGCCGGCGGCAAGCGTGTGCTGATAGACGGATTGCATCGGCGTTACGGGCCCGAGTACGCCTATCTGCCTGTCCCCGAGCGTGAAAAGATCGAGTCCGCACGGCCGCCGTTCGACGCCATAGATCTCGTGCTGGTATCGCATCGCCACGGCGACCATTTTCATCCCGAATCGGTCGGTCTTTATCTTAAGAACAGTCCGAAGACGCTATTCGCATCGTCGCAGCAAGTCGTCGACGAGGCCGCAGCGGGCTTTGCCGGTTACGAGGCGATCAAGGGCCGCGTCACCCCGATACCGTTTACATTGCAGGACCGACGCTCGATGAATCTCGCCGGGATCGATGTCGAATTTCTCGGCCTCGGTCATGGCAGCGGACGGCACAGCACGATACAGAACCTGGGTCATGTTATTAGCCTCGGCGGGAAAAAGCTGCTCCATGTTGGCGATGCAGAGTTCACGGCGGACATATTCGACGCCTTCGACCTTGAGCAAAAAGGCATCGATATCGCATTTTTACCGGCCTGGTTTTTGACCAATAAGATGGGCCGAGACCTCGTTGAGCAGCATATCAAACCAAAGCACATCATCGCCGTCCACGTCGGCCCCAACGAGGCGGATGAAGTGCGCAAGCAGATAAAACCGTATTTTCCCGACGCCGACGTCTTCGGCACCATGCTCGAAAAACGGCAGTATTAATACAAAGGCGCAGGCTCCGCCCTTCCTGACCTGCAAATTTATTGATCTTGCATATGGATTCCGACTTATCGATCCAATGCAGCAGAAGGAGTCAGAATCAAATCAGAGCAGGTCGCGGTGGGGGAGGCCGGCTCCACCCCCGCCCTTCAGCCTGAGATCTATGCGTCGATCGCTGCTCGTACTTATCTGGTTTGCCGCGGCCGCGGCGGTAAGTGATGCCCAGGACGCTAACGCCGTGCGCACCTTGGAGGCGGCCCTCGCCGCCCTCGGCGGCGCGGAGAAGATACGTTCCTTCAAGTCTATCTATTTCTCTGCCAGAGGTTTCGAAGACAGCTCGGTGAACGCTCAACCATATCGGCCCGGAAAGGAAGCCCGGAGCTCTCACGAAGAAAAGCTCGCGGTCTTTCTCGACGGCAGGCGACTTGCATACGAGTTGAAAACGGAGCGCGGCGACAGCACCACGCGGCATCGGCGGTTCTTTTTTCCGGACACGCGACGGCTGGTGCTCGATTTTGGAACAAAGTCGGCATTTGCTTCGAATATCCAGTACCCGTCGGCCGACCGAAACCAGGATGCACGCAGGATTCCTCACGCGTTCTTGCTCGAAGTGCTGGCAAATTCGTCTACGCTTCGGGAGGCTCGCAGCGTAGACGTTTTTAGCGGCGGTGAGTTCGACGTGTTTTCTGTTACCTTGCCGGGCGCCCGCGTTCCCGTGTCGCTTCACTTCGACCGGAATACGAAGCTTCTCGCGAAGTACGAATTTACCGCCGATTACCCCGGCTTGGGTCCGTCGCTCTTTGAATACATGTTCAACGACTGGGCGCCGCACGCACAGCTCGTACGCTTCCCAACCAAGCATGAGATCCGCATAAACGGGAAAACATTTCGCGGGCTGAAGATCGAAAAGGCCGCTGCCGATTCGCCCGAGGCTGATGCGATGCTGACCATACCGGCCGACCTCGCAGGGCTCGTGATGCCGGCCGGCACGGTGAAAGAGGTCGCAAAAGGCGTCTATTTCGTCTATGGTGTTCAGGGATTTCAGCCCATGTTTATCGAATTCGCTAACTTCATAATGGCGATCGAAGCGCCGGCCGGGGCGCCCGTCCTCGAAGACACGCCGGTAGAAACGATCGGTAACATGAACGCGGCGACAGAGGAATTCATTGCAAAGATAAAGCAGACGATTCCGAACAAACCGATTAAATACGTTGTCGTCACCCATTCGCACGCCGACCATTTCGGCGGCTTGCGTGCATTTCTGCCCGACAAGCCGACGGTCATCACAACGCCGGGCAACAAGGCGTACATTGAGAAATTCGTCCCAGAACTAACGGTGGAGGCGGTCGAGAAACGGCGTTCGATCAAGGATGCGAGCATGCATCTTGACCTGATCGACGTCGGTCGCAACCCGCACACCGAAGAGAACCTGATCGTCTATTTGCCGCAGTCGAAATATCTTTTTCAGGGGGATCTTTTTTACTTCAACAACGAGGCGACGTTTCCCGCGCTCGACCGGATGACCGTGATGCCCTTCTTTGCAAAATGGCTCAAGGCGAACAAACTCGAGCCCGAGCGTATCTACGGTTTTCACAGCACCATGTTCGGGACGATGGCCCACATAGAAAAAATTCTGAAACTAAGCGCCGATAAAACTCGGTAATAAACACCAAAGGAAAAAAATGAAATATCTATTAATTGCAGTTACATGTCTCTCACTCTTTGTCATGCCGGCTTTCGCTCAGAAGCCTGATGACGCAAAAGAC
>DATLNN010000017.1:0-7711 GCA_035536695.1 Pyrinomonadaceae bacterium
CAACTTCCCTGGCCTCAAAGTAGTCATGCCGTCCACATCGGCTGACGCAAAGGGCCTGCTGAAATCGGCCATCCGCGACGACAATCCTGTGCTTTTTCTCGAACAGGAACGCATGTACGGCCTCAAAGGCGAAGTGCCGGAGGACGAGGACTTCACGATCCCGCTAGGGGTCGCTGACGTAAAGCGCGAAGGAACCGATTGCACGATCGTCGCGCGCTCGATGACGGTCACACTAGCTCTGCAGGCCGCTGAAAAGATCCAGCAAGAGTTCGGCGTGTCGGTCGAGGTCATCGATCCGCGAACGATCAAGCCGCTCGACGTTGACACGATCGTCAATTCGGTCAAGAAGACAAATCGGCTCGTCATCGCCGAGGAATCACACTATTTCGCGAGCGTCGGCGCCGAGATCTCACAACAGGTGATGGAGAATGCCTTCGACTATCTAGACGCGCCGGTGAAGCGCATCTCGTGCGCCGAGACCCCAATGCCGTACGCCAAGAATCTTGAAGAGTTGGCTCTGCCGGACGTCGCCAAAATCGTAGCTGCGGTGAAGGAAGTCTGCTATCTATAGATGAATTTCACATGGGACCCGACAAAACGAGAAAAGGTTCTCACCGAACACAAAGTCGATTTTGATAAGATTACTGATGTATTCGATGATCCGTTCGCGGTCGAGGATATCGATGAGGTCCATTCCTCGCCCGATGAGATTCGATTTACGATATCGGGCTCACGCGGGAATACGGTTTAATTTTTTTGGCATTCACCGAGCTGTCTGAAGCCAACCTGCGATTCATTACGGCTCGCAAGGCTGAGAGTTGGATGACGACAATTTATGACAACGCAAGAAGCAGAAGATAAGTTAGTGTTCCTCGAAACCACTGAGGAGGAAAAGGCCCACGGCCTGCGGCGGATAAAACGTCGACATTATACTGGCCCGCCCGAATTATTGGATCAGGAAGTTCAGTTAGCACGGTTACGGGAAGACCTGTTGAACGACGAAGAATTTGTAGAACGATTGCGCGAGAAACTCGCTGCATAGAAATCGTGTACGAGGCTCTCAAATATGGCTGAAAAATTCTTAATGCCGAAACTTTCGCCCACGATGGAAGAGGGCCAGATCTCGCGTTGGGTCAAGAACGAAGGCGACTCGTACGAAGCCAACGAAACGCTTGCCGAGGTCGACACGGACAAGGCGACGATGGAGATGACTGCCCTAACGGCGGGGACCTTGCTCAAGATCCTCAAAGGAGGCGGCGAAACTGCCGCGCTCGGCGAACCGATCGCCATAATCGGCCACGCCGGCGAAGATATTTCGGCCCTGCTTGCTGAAGTGGCCTCGAACGGCAAGCCCGAGGTCGCAAAAGCGGAACCGCCCGACGCAACGGGTGGCGAACCGCCGAAGTCAGAACCGCCTGCGCCATCGGGCGGCCAGTCTGCCCAGTCGAAACCCCCTGCGTCAGCGCGCGGCCAGTCTGCTGAGGCTGAAAAAGCAACCGCGTCGGCCTCCGGCAACGGCCGACTGATCGTATCGCCTATCGCCGCCCGAATGGCCGCCGAGAACGGACTCGATCTGAAAACCGTAGCCGGTTCCGGGCCTAATGGCCGGATCATCAAGCGAGATATCGAGGAGGCTTTGTCTCGCGGTACCCAGCCCAGGTCTGGAACCGAGGAGACATTCACGCCCTCGACTCAGGTCGGTGCTTCGGCCTATCGCGATGAGAACACCTCGAAAATGCGGCAGATCATCGCCAGCCGCCTGGCTGAATCCATTGGCCCGATACCGACATTTTACCTCACCGTCGAGATCGAAATGGACAATACGCTTGCGCTCCGCAAGCAGGTCAACGGATCGGTAGGCGAAGACCAAAAGATCAGCGTCAACGATATCATCGTTAAAGCCGCAGCAATGGCCCTCATCAAGCATCCCTTTGCAAATGCCTCTTATCAGGACAAAACGATCCGGTTTTACGAACAGGCTGATATCGGCGTGGCGGTGGCGATCGACGAAGGGCTGATAACGCCCGTCATCCGCAGCGCAAACGTGAAGGGTTTCCTCGAGATCTCCGCGGAAATAAAGGATCTTGCCGCAAAGGCGAAGGCAAAGAAGCTGCAGCCGGAAGAATACACCGGCGCGACCTTCTCTATCTCGAATCTCGGGATGTTTGGGATCAAAGAGTTCACAGCCATCATCAATCCGCCTGAGGCGGGAATCCTGGCTGTGGGTGGAGCCGCTCCGACTCCCGTGGTTCGAGACGGCCAGATCACTATCCGCAACATAATGAACGTCACGATGTCATGTGATCACCGTGTGATCGACGGTGCCACAGGCGCGAAATTCCTCCGAACATTCAAGCAAATGCTCGAGCAGCCCGGAGTGATGTTGGCGTGAGGGATTTCGAGGTCCTCGAGAAAATTCGCGATGTGGAAATTATCGCGGTCGGATCGCGAATTCGAATTCTCAGCTTTTTGCAACACGAGCTCGGTAGAGGCCGTTGGCGCAAATGAAAGGCGTTTCAAATATCAGGTTGGCAACCGGCAAAATTCGATTGGCCGAGCTCCACTGGTTTGAGGCTCACGGCATAGGTAAGAAATTCTTGCGAATAATAACGGTATCTTGATTAAATGAAGCTATGAGTCCTAAGCGTCGATTCGCTATCTGCATCTCCGCTGATGCGGAAATGCTTCTAACGCCTCGAAAACTTTACCAGGTACTTCCGGATGCTTCCGCGGAGAGGTCTGGTTACATACGTATCGTGGACGACGAGGGTGAAGATTATTTGTATCCGGATAAGTACTTTGTGTTCGTCCCAGTTTCGAAAGACATCGAAGACGCAATTCTGCAAGCAGTTTGATTTCGAATCAGACCTGGACATCCAACTTGGAAACTGACGACAGATCGAACGCCGCATACCTAGCTCTTGTACCTGCTCAACTTTTGTTTGGCTCCCTGCCGGTGATCGGCAAGTACGTCCTCGCCGTTCTGCCGCCCGTCGGCCTGGTCGGTATTCGGGTTGCGATCACGGCGATCATTCTGGTTATCATTCAAGCCATCCGAGGCCGTTTTTGGCTTAAGCGCAAAAGCGACTACGCTGGGTTCGCGATGCTGAGCTTGTTTGGCGTCGTATTAAACCAACTGTTTTTCATCTGCGGGCTTTCACTGACAAAGGCTTCGAATACGTCCTTGCTCGCGGTTTTGATACCCGTTTTCGCTTTGGCCATCGGTTCAGCAGCCGGATTTGAAAAGCTTGGCCTCTATAAGATCCTCGGCATCGTACTCGCCGCAGTCGGTGTCATTTTGCTGATAGATCCGCGGAATGCGTCATTTTCGTCACAAACGACGATCGGCGACATATTTATCGTCATAAACTGCCTGGCTTACGGCATCTATGTCGCGACTTCGAAAGGAGTTATCACTCGAAACGGTACGTTCCGATCCATGATGTGGGTCTTCATATTTGCTTCGATCATCTGCGTGCCGCTCGGTGCTTTTTCACTGTCCACGATCGAGCTGTCTTCGGTCCCCGCTAATATTTGGCTTATCGCCCTCTACATCGGTGTCGGAGCAACCGCGGCCCCATATTTGCTCAACGCGTGGGCCCTTTCAAAGGTGAATCCGTCGACGGTAGCAGTCTTCGTGTATCTCCAGCCGTTGATCGGTTTCGCCCTCGCCGTGATCTTCCTTGGCGAATTGCTGACGCCGATCTTCATCGCCGCGGCCTTATTAATATTCGCCGGCGTCTTCCTGGCATCGCGAAAATTCGTACCGGCGGAAACATAAGGCGAAATCTTTGCGTATTACAGTATCTAATCGACAATGCCTACGCAGATCAACCAGATCGATCTCCCTGACCGACGACGGACGATACTCCGGGTCGAAGGAGACATGCTCCGCGAGGACGCACTCCTTCTGGAGCGTGTCGTCGACGGCATCCATGCATCGAGTGGACATTCTATTGTAATCGACCTCGCTGATCTCGATTTCATGGACAGCGATGCTGCATCGGTGCTTAAGCGGCTCGTCGACCGCGACGAGATCGAGATCGAAGGCGTCGCAATATTTCTTCAATCAGCAATAGATATGGCCGAGCGGGCCTGATGGCTGACTTTTCCAAAGAAACGATTTACATTGTAGGCATGAAAACCCGTGAGATCGCTGATCTTTTGGCCGGAGAGCTTCTCGGAAGTGGCGATGTAGAGGTGACCTCCGTGGCATCGGTCGAATCAGCGGGTGAAGGTCAGATCGCCTTTGTTCAGGACACTGCCCGGGACATCTCATCGTCTGCCGGCTGTCTCATAGTGCCCGAGGATTTCGAGCAGTGTTTGTCAACGCCCTTAATTCGCACGCCCGACCCAAAACTCGCATTCGCCTTGATCGCGCGAAAACTTCGGCCGTACGAGCAGCGGTACTTCGGCGACGCGCCTTCGTGTATCGCAGAGAGCGCCCAGGTGCGCACAATAGAGATCGGCGCCTTTGTGAGCATTGGCGATCGCTCGGACGTGCGGGAAGGCTGTCAGATAGCTGACGGCGTCAAGATTGGACGTAATGTGCTGATCAAAAAGCACACGGTGATCCATCCAAACGTGATCATTTACGACAATGTTGAGATCGGTGACAGCTGTGTTATCCATGCCGGTGCCGTGATCGGGGCGGACGGATTCGGATATGTCCGGGACGAGGCGGGCGAGTACCATCAATTCCCGCAGATCGGTACTGTCCTGATCGAGGACAACGTGGAGATCGGGGCCAATACATGCATCGACCGCGGGGCGCTTGGCGAGACACGCATCGGCGAGGGAACAAAGATAGACAACCTCGTGCAGATCGGCCATAACGTCCAGATCGGGAAACGCGTTATTATCGCGGCCCAGACCGGTATCTCCGGCAGTACGGTGATCGAAGACGATTGCATCATTGGCGGCCAGGTCGGCATGGGCGATCACGCCCGGGTTTTGAGCGGAGCGGTCATAGGCTCGCAGGCCGGCGTTCTGCCGGGCAAGATCGTGAGGCCAGGTGTCTGGTGGGGTACGCCGGTACAGCGGCTCGAGGATTACAAGCGTCAAAATGCTCATGTAAAGGGCTTGGAGCGGCTGAAAGCAGAAGTTAAAAGGCTGAAAGAAAGGCTGGCCAGTGGCGACACGGAGTGACTCGGGCCGGAAAGAGATCAGAGAATTTTAGCTTTACGAAACCGCGGACGAGTAAGCGTGCGATGCACGCTGGCAAGCGGGACGCTTGCCCTCCAGTCGCGCGGGCCTGTCGCGTCGCGATTGCAAGTTCATTTGCTACGGGCCGTTCTCTGGTTAGGAGGCTCGAAGAGAATGAGGACAAGTTTAGGGCTAGCCGCGGCCTTCGTGACGGCAATTTCAGTAAACGCACAGGAGAAGCCGATCGACCGGTATCTGGCAGAGTCAGGGACCATCGTCATAGCTGAGTGCCTAAAGGTCGGCCCGGTCAATATCCTCTTGCGGGCGAATGTTCAGGTACGCATTCTCCACGTGGTCAAAGGCGACGAAACGCTGCGCGAGATAACGGTAAATTCGCAGTACGGAATGGCCGAGGGAGGCATCTACCTTTTGCGGACCAAAAACAAACCCTCGGGCGACAAACCTTATTTCCGGATCGACGCCCGCGACTCCGTGATTCCTGTCTCGCGTGATGAAAAACTGGACGAACTCAAGGCACTCTCGCCGCGGATAGTCGTTCTACGGACGATGAACCTGCGGTCATACGCTCTTGAGAGCAAGATACGAACACTCAACCATGAGCTCGAAGCCATAAACGCCGTCCGCAAGGACTAAGCCAGCTTGATAAGTTGTAATATTGCCTCGGCGGCACGCTTTGAAGCCCCTCCGTGGCCAAGCTTTTCAGCTACCTCGGCTAAACTGCGTCGCATTTCCGCGTTTGTTTCCGGCTCGAGCAGCCGGGTTAGGTCATTCATAAGTGCCGTGGGCGTAAACTCCGACTGTATCAACTCCGTCGCAACCCGCCGCTCGGCGATCAGGTTGACTAGGCCGTAGTGTGGAACTTCGATGAATGGTTCGAGAAGGGCGTAATTCAGTGCTGAGGTCTTGTAGACTATGGTCATCGGGGTGCCGATGATAGCCGCCTCCAGCGTCGCGGTACCGCTTGCGACCGCAGCAGCAACGGACGAAGCGAGAGCGTCATAGGTCTCATTTCCGACGATCTTTGGTTCCTGGTGGTTCGTTGCCCCGCTGCGGGTCGCACTTGACAATCGATGAGCGTGGGCGACATTTCTCTCGGTCGATACAGCGACCACAAATTGGATATCGGGCCTTACAGAAGCCAACCGGGCCGCTGAGCCGAGCATCACCGGCAGGATTCGAGCGATCTCCTTTTGGCGGCTTCCGGGAAGGAGCGAGATGATAGGACGTGAGGCGTCGAGCTCGTGATCACGGCAAAATTCGGCCTTCGAACGAGCCGCTCTCACCTCGCGAGCCAGGGGGCTGCCGACGTAATTGACGCGCGTGAAACCTCGGCGCTCGTACCAGGCCTTTTCAAACGGAAGGATCGTGATCATCAGATCGACATATTTCTTAACCGTGGAAATGCGGTATTTGCGCCACGCCCAGAGCT
Organism: Pyrinomonadaceae bacterium; assembly: GCA_035536695.1. Taxonomy (GTDB): domain Bacteria; phylum Acidobacteriota; class Blastocatellia; order Pyrinomonadales; family Pyrinomonadaceae; genus OLB17. The sequence continues at coordinate 6,596 of DATLNN010000017.1, forward strand.
GGGGCGAGATGTAATAGACTATCGTAAACCCCTGCTTCTTAAGCGACCGGGCGAGCTTCAGATTGAAATCCGGGAAATCGACAAGGATTACCGCATCCGGTTTACGTTCGCGTGCCGCGCGTTTTAGGTCTGCGGCAGTTCTTAAAAACATCGGCAGGGCGCGGCCTATCTCAGCCAGGCCGACGATGGCAAGTTCATCAGCCTCGACCACTGCCTCGACGCTGGCCTCCCTCATCTTTGGGCCGGCCGCGCCGAAGAATTCGATCTTGCCCGCCGGCCACCCCGATCGAAGGGCGTTAACCAGTTTTGCTGCATGTGCATCGCCCGATGCCTCGCCGGCGACGATCATGATCTTGATCGAGTTCTTCATTCGCCTCTAAATAGCTAATGGTAAATGATATATCGCATTGGCAAAATGACAACCCGCCTAGACGAAGCAAGCATCCAAGATGTTGATTTCTGATCCGTCATCGCGCTCGCTGCCGCCCCTCCGCTTGCGGAAAGACGGCCCAGCACATAGAATTATATATTTTGGGCCGACGGATGATTAATCGTGCTTTTGAGCTTTGTTAAGCTCTTGCCCCGAAAACTGGAGGAATCTGTGACCTTTCGCCGTTTGTTCGTTTTTACCGCTCTGATTATGCTGCTGGTCGCTCTGACGACCAGGGGCCAGATCGATTCGGTCCTCGCCCAACTGTCTAATTCCGCGGCCGAATCTTTCGCCGGCGGTATCAGCGGTAACGGAAGGTTTATCGTATTCGAGTCGCGCGGAGATGTAGCGACGGAAAATCCGCGAAACGCTGACAACAATGTCGAGGTATTCCTGTTTGACTACGCTCAACGGAGGATCTTCCAGATCACGAACACGAAAAGCGTACTGTTCAATCCGGCGGCCGGAGCGACATTTGATAATACTCGCGTCGAGATCGTCAATACGCGCCCCGTCATCAGTAATGACGGGCGTTGGATAGCTTTCAGCTCGAACGCGACCACATCGACCCCTGCCTTGCCCGACAACACCAATCCAGGTTCGTTCGATGGCAATGCGTTCACGTCACCGACGCCAACTCCATCGCCAACACCAAGTCCGTCGCCAAGCCCAAGCCCGACCGCCAC
>DATLNN010000018.1:0-3362 GCA_035536695.1 Pyrinomonadaceae bacterium
TGTGAATGGGCGGCCGTTTTTGCGGACTTGTTCGGCGGCGAAGCGGGCCATGGCGTGGAGTTCGGCTTTACGTGTGCGGCGAAAGCCTTCGGCATCGACGATAAAGCGGTGTTCGCGATCCAGTTCGCGGCCGTAGATCTGGAATAACAGGGTTTCAAACGCATCGAGCATCTCGCCATTCTCAGCCAGCGCGAAGTGCGAGTCTTCGCCGATCAAGTTGAGAATGCAGCCTTCGTCGGTCCATTCAGATTCGACCTTTAGATCAAATCGCAAGTCTCCCAGCAGGCCCGACAGAAACTCTTTCGCGTTATCACAGGTTTGATTCATATGCCGGGAACGCCGGTTCCCCGGCGTGAAGTGGCTTGGTTTCCGTCCAAGTTGAGCGCATCCAAGGTTATGAGCCGCATTCGCGGCTTGCGGCGAGGGCGCCTGCGTTCTCAGCCACTATGCCGTTTTTAATTTCGGCTTCACCTTTTTTGCGTTGGTCGGCACCGAATCGACGATCTCCGTTCCCGGCGGCATATTGGTCTTGTTCATCCGGTTGATGACCATCTGCTGCCCAAAACTGACCAGGTTGCCGAAGAACCAGTATAGCAAAAGTCCGCTCGGCGCGGCCCACATGACCCATAGCATCATGGCCGGCATCATGTATGTCATCATCTTCTGCTGCATCTGCTGTTCGGGGGTAATTGTCGCGGCCTGCGGCGTGAACTTCATCGACAGGATCATCGACAATGCGAACGCGAATTCGAGCAGATGCCACGGATCAGCCGCCGACAGGTCAGGCAGCCAGATGAACGACGCCTGCCGAACTTCGAGCGAGACGGTCACGGCGGTGTAAAAAGCTATCAGTAAAGGGAACTGCAGCAGCATTGGCAAACATCCGCCGATCGGCAGCGCATCCTTTGTCATCTTTAGCTGCTCCATCTGCAGAGCCCGCATCCGGGGGTCGTCGGTCGGTACCCCCTTCTTTTGGAGGTCCTTGATCTTGTCCTGGATCGCCTTCATCTTTGGCTGATTGCCCGACGCCTTTTTGAATGAGCGCGACTGTGACCACCTCAGCGGAAACAGCAGCGAGTAGAACAGGAAGGTGAAGACGATGATCGCAAGGCCGTAGTTATGCAGAATGCCATTAAAGAAATTAAGGGCATAAAGGATCGGTATCGACAGCGGCCGGACAAACCAGCGAACAAATGCGTAGTTGCTGAAATTGATCAGATTCGTGATCTCGACCGGACGTCCGACTGCGTCTGTCAGCGGCTTGTCTAGTGACGAGAGAAGAAAGTAATCCTTCGTCCCGGTAAAGATCCTATTCACAGATCCATCGGCCGCGATGGGCAGCAAAACGGTAACCAGATGCCGTGTTTCAGTCGTCTTCTCGTTTCTAAGTACCCACTGGAAAATGCTCTCGTAGAACGGCTGTGTCTGTACGTCGTATTTCGAGGCGCGATATTCAACACCCTGTGCCGGTGTCGCCGGTATCGCTGCCATGGCAAAATAAGCATCGCCGACGCCCGCCCAGTTTACCGTGCCCGGGTCTGTTAGTGGGGCGGCGTTGCCATTGGCGTCGTAGGTAAAGCTGTAATACCCCTGATGACGAAAGATATCGCCGTCGATGGCCGCGACGGCCTCTGCCTCTATGTTGTAAAAGGTGTGATGATTTATCGCGTGGTCGCCAATAGATGCACCGATCAGCAGTTTCGCGTTCGGCACAGGCTGGCCGCCCTTGAGGATCGTCACGGCAAGGTCATTAATATAGCTGTCAGCCGTAAATGTGAATTTCTTCCTGACCTCGACCGGCTGCGTAGCTCCCGCCAGCATCACATCGCTCCGGAGTACAAATTCGACCGTTCGGCTTTCTTGCCCGGCAAGCTCAACGCCGGATTCATCGGCACCCTCGATAGTGTAGGAGCCTTCATTGATCAAAAGATCGAGCGCCGCATCTCCGGTCGCCAGCCGAAACGGTATCTCGCGAGGGGTCCGCTCGAGCGCCTTCTGCGAGATGAGCTCCAGCGGTTTCTTCTCCGTCTCGGTCGAACCGTCAGCGAAGACCGGGAACTGAGCTTTTGGCGAGACATTCTTCAAGATCACCCAACTTGTAGCGAGGCCTCCCTTTGAGTCGAGTTTTACTTCATATAGAGGGCTCTTGATAGTCAGCTCACGACGCGGCACATCAGAGGCAGGTAGTGTCGGAGCCTGGGTTACCTCCGGCTGCGGCTGGGCCGTGGAGGTCGGCTGAGGTGCCGTGTTCGCGGCGGTGTTTGAATTACCACCCGGCGTCGGGGCCGGCGCCATAAAGTACGACCAGCCAAGCAGGATCGCCATAGATAATGCAGCTGCGATCAAAAAGCGGGATTGGTTGGTCGGATTAGTGTTTTCCATTACTTCACGGGATCGTGTCCGCCTTTACAAAACGGCTGGCACCTCAATATACGCGTCAAGCCCATCCATGTTCCGCGTGCCGCGCCGTATTTTTCCACCGCCTGCATGGCATATTCCGAACACGTCGGCTCAAAACGGCATGACGGCGGCAGCCAGGGCGACAGGAATCTTTTGTATAGGCTCAGAAGATCTAGAACCAAGAACTTCATTTACTGCCATGCCCCAAAGGGTGCTTCCCGCTATTTACGCAATAAACGCGTAATGACCGCCTGTATTCACGCTATTTGGGCAGGGTGTCGCTGGACTCGCCGATCCTTACGACCATTTGCCTAAACTCGGCCAATGGTTTCTCGAGCTTGCCCCGCAAAATGCTTCTGCGCGCGTTGATCACCCAATCGTATTTAGTCGATGTCTGGTCGAGTTCTGCCCGAACCAGTCTAAAACTCTCTCGCAAGAGACGTTTAGCCCGGTTGCGGTCGTGCGCTTTGCCGATCGCCTTCTTCGTCGCGGTCACGCCCACGCGGTGGCGTCCGGTCGGAGCGGGCAAAATGAAAACCGTCATAAAACGGCCTTCGATACGCTTTCCCTGGTCATAAACCCGAAGAAAATCGGCGCGCTTTAGCAGGCGCGCCTCCTTCGGCAAACGCAGGTCTAATAATGGTGCACTGTCAGACGTTTCCGCCCTTTGGCGCGGCGGCGTTTGATCACCGCTCGGCCGTTCTTGGTCGCCATGCGCGCCCTGAACCCGTGCTTCTTCGCGCGGCGGCGGTTGTTTGGTTGATATGTTCTCTTCGGCATAATCGCTCTCCATGGGTTTTCACTCTCGAAAGTGAAAACTTAGAGTTTACGGGAATGAGCCGTACCCTGTCAAAGGAAACCTGTGGAAAACACGCTTAGAACATGGTCCGCCGTTACCATATCGGCCCCAAGCGCACGATATCGGTCGCGGGGGGCCTTATAGCCTACGAAAACCCCCATTA
>DATLNN010000019.1:0-12981 GCA_035536695.1 Pyrinomonadaceae bacterium
AGCATTCCTGAGGCATTTGGGGCACTGAGGATGGGCGAAAGCACCTCGGTACGTGTTAAACATCATAATAACCGGTCTCTTTTTACAACTTTTTACATTTCGGGTACTTCGTGGTGGCAACTAAAAAGCCAATGGGGAATATAATGTATCGGCCTCATGATCACGTCGTTCAATAACTTGTTTTCGGGAAAGAAGCTTTTTGCTTTAGCTTCTATTGTTGTCCTGTTGCCGCTGACCGTATTGACTCTTCTACAATATCGATCCCTTTCCGAACTCGAAAGCCGCACTAAGGACGCATTCAAGGAAAACCTCAGACAGACTTTACTGGCTGTAGAACGCGCAATAAATGCGCGGTTTGAAGCCATCGCCGGGAATGCACTTGTGCCAATTGGCAGCTTCACTCGCAGCCCCGATGGCAATCCTGAAAAGTTGGAAGAACATTTTTCTGCGATCAAACGATCCAACCCTGAAGTTGATCGCATCTTTGTAATCTCTACATGCGGATGCAAGAACGAAAAGGACGGCTACGCATATTACTATTCCAATGACAGGCAGCAGATCGAAGAACTGGATCCAAAAGCGAGCGGTGAGGTTCATGCAGCCAGACATTCATTTGAGGAATCACGTTCGGCGGAAACCTTCCTCGATTCGAATCGAAGATTCATGTTTTGGCAACATTACTGTTCCGATTGTTCGGACGGGGCGGGAAAGTTGACGACTTACATTTTTTTTCCTTACGCCGATGAAAGCCGGCAGGGACAAATTGGATTTGCCGGGATCACTTTGAACGAGAATTACATCAAGAACGATCTGATCGCCCGCAGCATCGCAGAGGCGCTTAGCAGCCCGGATTTGGCCCTCCCCGCTGCAGACGTTGTGATTTCGGTCACGGATGATAAAAACCGTCAAATCTATACAAGCTCGCCCGGAGAACATGAATACCCGATAAAAACGTCTTTCGGGCGGCCGTTTTCAAATTGGCAAGCGGCGATCGGCTTTAGGGAAGCTGGTGTCGAGACGTTGGCGCGTAAAAGTTTTTGGCAGAACATCTTGTTAAGCCTGTTCGTCTTTGCACTTATCGCTGCCGGTCTCATGCTCCTGATTCGTACCACTACCCGGGAAATCCGGCTTGCCCAGGCTAAGTCGGCGTTCGTTTCAAACGTATCTCATGAGTTGAAAACACCGTTATCGCTTATTCGGCTGTTTGCAGAAATGCTCGAATTAGGCCAGGTGCGCAATAACGAGAAGCGCTATGAATACTATCGCATCATTGGCGACGAGAGCCGCCGGCTCGGGACCCTAATAGACAACATTCTCGACTTCTCCAAGATCGAGGCCGGGCATAAGGTTTACAATTTCGTATACGAGGACATCGGTGAGGTCGTTGAAAGCGTCGTCGGTAGTTATCGCCATCAGATCACCCGGTTGGGTTTTGAGCTGAAGGTGAAGATCGGCCGCAATATTCCGCAGGTTTTGATCGATCGCGACGCGATGGCCCAGGCCATTCTGAATCTACTCGATAATGCGATCAAGTATTCGGGCGAGACAAAGGAGATTCTCGTTGAGGCAAAAACTACCAAATCACAACTAAGTGTCGAGGTCTCGGATCGAGGGATGGGAATACCGAACGCGGAGCACAAAAAGATCTTCGATAAATTCTATCGTATCGGCAACGACATGATTCACAACGTCAAGGGCAGCGGATTGGGGTTATCTTTGGTCAAGCATATTGTCGAAGCTCACAAGGGTCAAATCTTTGTCCAAAGCCAGGTCGGACATGGGACCCGGTTTATCATCTGTATTCCATTGGAGACAGCCGGGGAGAAATCAATGAGGTTCCACCCGGGAGAGGCCTACCAGATTGCCCAAAATACTGATAATTGAAGACGAACCCAATATGGTCCTGGGCTTGACGGACAGCTTCGAGCACGAGGGATATGAGGTAATAGCGGCCCTGGATGGCGACGAAGGCCTGCGTAAAGCTCTTACGGAGTATCCCGATATCATTCTGCTCGATCTTATGCTTCCGGTAACTAGTGGTCTGGATGTTTGTCGCACTCTGCGAAACAAGGGTGTCGAAACGCCGATCATAATGCTGACGGCCCGCGGCCTCGAGATCGATAAAGTGGTTGGACTCGAGCTCGGCGCCGACGATTACGTAACCAAACCATTCAGCATAACGGAACTGCTTGCCCGTGTCCGCGCACTCCTCCGAAGGGCCTCGAAGAAGGTAGTCGAGATCGACAGGTTTTCATTCGGAAACATATCGATCGATTTTCAAAAATACACCGGATCTCGGGCTGGTTCTGCGATGGATTTATCCGTTCGTGAGTTTGAGATCCTGCGTTTTCTCATAAACCACCAGGATCAAGTTGTTACCCGAGATCAATTGCTTAATGAGGTATGGGGTTACGAAAGCATGCCGATATCGCGCACAGTTGACACACACATCGCGAAATTACGGCAAAAGATCGAAATAGATCCTTCTGATCCTCGACACATAATCACGGTGCACCGAATGGGATACAGGTTTATTCCATGACTCTCGGGAGTCTCGCAATAGATCGCAGACAATCGAAGGCTGCCGCAGTAGCTTGCTAATTAGCCGAGCTAACCTTTACGTCCACCTGTGCCGTCATCAGCTGATATACACCACTTCTGCTATCCGCCCACAGGACATGGAACTTCCCATCGCTAGCTGCCGCGAGGCCGCTGTAATCGCCGCCCCCTGACCACCTCTTAGCTGTTTCTCCATTTTTGGGAGTATCGGGACAGGACCTGGAATCCGATACCCGGACCTCGGGCAGAAAGGTCCGGCCGCCATCCAGGGAAGCTGAAAAGTATATATCCTGGCATTTTCGATCGGGGTCATTGCGCCGGTCATACCAGGTGACGCCGACCAATCCGTCTTTGTTTACGGCGATCGATGGGGTCCTTCTGGACGGGTTCGCCTCAGTCCCGCTATTTACCCGGACGGCCTCGGACCATTTCTCCCCACGATCTGCAGAATGGTGCACGAGCACAATATCCGCCTCGCTCGAAATGCAAAGAAAATATAGGCGGTCCCGAAACTTAGGCGAGCCATTATCGACTATCATCGAGGGAAAGCCCCTGCCGCTGCCGCACTGCTCGGATATGAACATGGGGGGTGAGAAACTTAGTCCCCCGTCCTCTGAAAGCAGCATCCAGGCGCGACGGCGTTCGAGTCGGCCGCCTTCCGAGCCGTGGTCGCCGCTTCGACGAAGATCTATGAACGCGACTGCGACGCTGCCGTCGGATAACACGGCAGGTGTTAGCGGATTCATATTTAGGTTACTCGGTAAGAAAAGATTCGGTTTGCTAAAAGTTTTCCCACCGTCAGAAGATCGGCTGAGTACAATTGGAAACGTCACATTTCCTGATTTGGTTCGCGCGCTTCGGTTCGTCAGCATATAAAAGCTGCCGGCAAACTTCCCGTTAGTCCGATCTACGGTCAAAGTGGGATGGTCGGTACCGCGTCCGAATGATATCGGCTCTGATGACCAGGTGCGGCCACCGTCGGCGGATTGATACGCTACCTGACCCTCAGTTCCGGCCAGCGCCGTGAACACCGCCTGCCCATCGCCCCTTAACGCGACCCACGGGTCACCGCACCGTTTCAACCGGAAAGCATGAACTGACCATGTCTGCCCGCCGTCGAATGAAACGATCGCGGCACAATCCTGGGTGTCGGCGAAAGGCTGTCTGGAAGCTATGATGAAGCCGCCGAGCAGATGCTTTGGATTGGTCGGGTGAGCAACCAGCTGTGGCTCGACCAAAGGGCTTGAACTATTTCCTGTGTCAATCGTTTTGTTGTCAGATACTAATATTCGAGCCTTATCCGGCGGGGTCTGGGCCAACGTCAGATAGGCCGATCCATTTGCGATTCCAAGCACGAGGCAGGCACTGATCTGGATTGTTCTTAACATAGTTCTCTCCGTCCGCGAAGATCTTATAAGAACGCATATTAGAAAGTCCTCGGGTTTATGTAAAAAAATTGTTAAAAATTGTAATTCGTAGGCTTGTTCTCCGAATACGAAAGCCTGACATGAAGGCGATCGTTCTGGTTCTGGTTCCAATTCTCGTTTACGCCATTATTATCACGCCGTATCTCCTACATGACATCCATACTCTTAAATCCCGAGCTCGCCCAAATATCAGGACGCCGATACTGCAATTCTCCTTCAAAGTTTCCTTTCGTCACTGAACTATCTTTGCCAGCGAGAAGTAGTGGGTCGAGACCGACAAGACATTACCCTGAGATCGCCCCCGGGAAGGCCTGCGGATGTGCGTATTTGACTTTTAGGTATGGGTTGTGCTATCCTTGCAATGCATACTCAGGTATGCCACTGTTGGATCTTTGGAATTTGAAGCAGGTAACAACCTATTTCCAGATATACGCAAAACGTTTCTGAGGACGGCAAATGGAAGAGCCCAGGACGAGTCAAACAGCGGCGAAAAAGTTTTTTCGAAAAAACGAGCGGAAATGCATTCCCTGACCGCATAACTCTAATCGATACAGCAAGTTAGATACCATTTAGGGGAGCGGACAAGGCACCGGACAAGGTGCGGACAAGACCGGACAAGCTTTTGCGCACAGCCGCATGGAGGGTCCGTAACTCTATGAAATGATGAGGCTTAGGCCTTCGCGGGCTGAAAGATCATCGATAGCCTGTCCGCTCCGGCGCTGCCGAAAAACCGGCCATATCCGACAATCCTGAAGGATTTGGAGCGGAAAATGTCGAAAATTCGTCGCTGTGTCTTCACTCTGTGCTCTCTGTGATATAAGAATCGCTTACCACAAAGGCCACAAAGGGTGGACACAAAGGTCACAACGAAGAAAAGCCGTTTTGCCGAAGTTCCGGGTCTCGATCACCGGCAAAACTCGCCTAGGTAATACGGCAGCATTTTTCGCCACCAGACCCAGTCGTGGTTGACGTCGTGGCCCCATACGTCGAGGCGATGAGGGATGCCCTTTGAGTGGAGCAAAGAAGACAAGTCGCGGCTGCGGTCGGGGGCTTCAAAGGCACCCTGGCCGGTGACGATGACGATCGAATCGGCCTGGCGCAGGCGAGGCAGGTGAAAATCATCGTCGAGCCGTCTCAGGTACATGTCGGGGTTATTGAAATAGACGTTATCGTCGTAATAGCCCTTGTCGAGGTAGTTATAGATGTCATAGCTTCCGCTCATGGCAATGGTGCCGCGAAAGGCGTCCGAATGTTTGAAATACGTATTCGCGGCGAGGTAAGCGCCGAGCGAGGCGCCCGTGGTCAGTGGTCGAGCGTCCTGGCCGCATTCGTTGCGGATCAGCGGCAGGACCTCATCCGTGATATAGCGGTCGTAACGCACGAGCATCTCGACCTTCCAGCTCGGGTGCGATTCCTGGTTGAGGAGCGAGTATTTATTTACGGAATTGATCGAATATGCCCGGATCAGTCCCGCCTCGATAAAATCCTTGATCGCGTCGACCAAATAAAATCTTTCGTACTCGAGGTAGTCCGCCGCCGCGGTGGGAAACATCAGCAGCGGGTAGCCCGCATGGCCATACGCGACGAGCGGCATGTCCATTCCAAGGTTGTGGCTGTACCACGATGTAATGTCACGTCTCATATCATCAGTGGCCGTGTCAGTAGCCCGCACGTAAGTAAGGGCTCGCCGAGCCAGATGAGCCATTACGGAGGCTGTGATCCACGGTTACTTAACTATTGTTATCTCGCGCGTCGTAGAGTTGTAACCACCGTTGTCAACCACGTTGCCGCTACTGTCGACCAGCTCGACTTTTACAGTATGTTTGCCCGCGGTCCAACCCGTCAGCCAGATCGGCGCCCACTTGTCGATGTATCTGGCCTCGCCTCCGTCGACCGAATAGCGGACCCGGTATTCGCCGCCGTCGCCCGTCAGCTTGGCGTTCCAGAGCCAGAAATCGATCATTATCGCATCGGCGTCGGCGTCCTTATACTCGCCCTTTGGCCGGCTATAGGTGAGCAGCGGCTTTTTCACGTCAACGGCGCCCGCGGTGCTTGCCTGCATCTGCTTGCCCTCGGGGGTCGGTTTAACGGTATTGGCATTAGCCATTGTGTTGCCGCTATTCGTGGTCGTAGGCTTATTGGCGTCGGCACCGCCGTTCTTAACGGTGAACTTGACCATCTGAAACGCGCCGTCATTTTTGTAGGACTCATGCCACGGGCGCGACGGGAAAACTCTGAGCGTGTGCTCGCCGTCGGAAACGTTTCTGAGCTCGAATTCCTGGCCAAGGTTGTAATACGCCTCGTACGGCTGGTTATCGAGTATTACGTGGATGTGATTGCCCATCTTGGTCGCCCCGTCCATGTGGGGCCTGTAGCCTTTCAGCTCACCGGCGATCTCGAGCTTAACCTTCACGGCAGAGCTCGCGACCGTGCTATCCGCCTTTGGCTCGACGATCTTGAGCGTCGGTGCGGCCTCATCCTGGGCGCCCCGAGCGGCGATCTGGTCCTTGAGCTTTTGCGGACGGTCGACGACGGACAGGTTTTGCGTCGCCGGCGTCGGAGATGCGGCCGGACTAGCATTATTTGCCTGGCCATTTCGCGGAGCTTCGCTGCAGGATGTAAATACGAACGCTGCAATTATTAAGACTGTGAAATTAAGAGCTTTCATGTTTCCCCCTTTTCCTTTTTTTCGCGCGAGGCTAGACCGACACCACCGCTTCGACCCGGCGAGCACCGGCCGCCCTCAGCGAATAGCTGAATACGTCGCGGAAATTTGCTTCAATGCGGGCCTCGACCGCAGCCATGTCGACCTCGCGGCCAAGCAGCCTGTCCATCGACGTGACCGGTTCGCCCTCGCAAGCGACGATCCAGTTATAGTAGCTCAGGTCCGTGTTCACGTTCAGAGCAAATCCATGAGTCGTTACCCATCGTTTTATATGCACGCCGATAGCCGCAACCTTACCCTCACTTGTATGGACACCCGTCAAACCGTCGATGCGAACGGCTGCAATGTCAAAATCGGCCATTGTGCGGATCAACATTTCCTCGAGATCGCGAACGTACCGGTGTACATCCTCGCGTTCCGGCGTAAGGCTCATTATCGGGTAACCGACGATCTGGCCAAGGCCGTGATAGGTCACTCGTCCGCCGCGATTTGTCTCAAAGACCTCGATGCCGAGACTCTCGAGCATCTGCGCGCTTCCCAGGACTCCTCCAGTTTTCGATCGGCGGCCAAGCGTGAACGTATGCGGATGTTCAAGCAGCAGCAAATAGTCCCGCTCGCGCCTAGCGATCACCTCAGCCTCGAGCTCCTTCTGCAGGCGCAGGGCATTTGCGTAGCCAACCCGGCCAAGGCTGCGGACTTCTAAACATCGCTGATGCATTATTGCTATAATAAGGGTTTCCCGAGGATTTTAACAGGATCGAACACTATGAAAAGATTAATTGGAGCCTTAGCATTGCTCATAGCGATTACCGTTCTTGCCGGCAACGCCACGGCGCAAAAGAAGAAAAAACCGGCGGCGAAGAAGCCCGCCGCCGTTCCTGTCACGGTCGTTCTGCCGCCCCTTGAGGTGCGTGTGGCCCGCGAGAAAACCGAGAACCAGATGATCCATCTGAACCGGTTTATCGATGTGCTAGGACCGATCGCTCAGGGCATCGAGGATTTCGAACGATCGGCATCGCAGACAAAGCCTTCAACGGCCGCCGCGAGTAAGAACGAGTCGAACAAGCAAAACACGATCACGGCGATCCGTAATATGAGGGCTACGCTTGCAGCGCTCGAAACGGAATTCCGAAATAAACCGGACCTAAAGAAATACCTGCCGCATATTGAGGGAATAACGGACTTGGGTGCGGCATCCGAAGACTCTGCGATAGCCGGAAAATTTGTCCTTGCCAAAGAGCCGCTGCGAACCGCCGCCCAGCGTCTCAGCGACACGCTGGCGATCATGCCGCGATCACCAGCATTGTGAGATGACTCAGGGTCTTTTGAGGTCGGCGATCTTCATCTCCGGCTCACAGACCTCGATCGCAGCTTTTTTGCCGCTCGGCCCGACGACAGAACCTGTCGGCGCCAGGCCAAGCTTTTCTCGGATGAACTTCTCGCCTTCCGCCTCGATCACTTCCCCGTTGATGATAAAGGTGCGGCGCGTAAGGATATCGCCCTTTAATTCCATCGTTGCTGGCATCAGGAAAATGTACCACGGCGAGCCCCAGCCACGCGGATCGCCGGTGAAGCGCCGGTATTGATAATGAAGCGTTTTTTGCTTATCCGCACGGCTTTCGGACTCGTAGACCGCTGGAAACGTGATCTTAAGAGCATCGAGATTGCTCCGCATCGCCGGAACGGGGTCGTAACTCCCGATCGCGACTATGCCCAGGCCTTTGCTCTGGTATTTATCATAAAACCGCTGCAATATGGGTGCGTCGTGTTTCCAGTTAGAGCACCAGGGCGCAAAATAGACGACCATCGTCAGCTTTTTGCCCTCCGTAAATTTGCGCAAATTGAGATCTTCGCCCGTGCGAATATCTCTATACGTCCAATCCTTGTAGACAATTTCCTTTTCCAGGATTGGCGCCTGCTCATTCTGCGCCACGGCAAAAGCCGCGGCTGCAAATATCGTGAAAATTGCGAGAAGCGATTTCATAAAGCAACGTCTGGCTCAAATCTAACGATTCAGATGTCAGGAATCAAGGCCGAGGTTGTGCGGCACGCCCAAAAACCTATAGTTCAAGACGAGAGGCCCGACATAGAGCGGATACTCTTTTGGACGCATCTATGCTAATCTGAGGCTGAAATGAGCGATCAAATCACCGTATCCGACCTCTTTCGCCGTGCGCTCAAAATGCGCTCGGCAGACCCGTCTGCATCGTACAAGGACCTAACAATACAGATCGCGAGGGAGTTCAGTGGCCAGTCGTTTCCGTCAACAGCATTTCTGACCATTCCGGAATACGACAACATTACGCCTGAGGAGGACTGGACGGCTGGTTTACCCGTCGTACTCCGCGGCATACAGAACGAAGATTGGAACGAGATCGCTCTCGGCATAGTTATCAGCCTGGAACAAGTTGAAAATTATCCGAAACAATCGGGCCGGGAAGACGACCCGGCCAAAGAATGGCGCAACCGCGGTCGACGCATCGCAGGTGCTGAGGAGAAAGTGCTCGAAGAGTGGATGCCGGCTGATCTCATGGCGATGGCTAAGCGTAGTGTGAATTCGAACGGCTAAATGGTTATCCGCAGACCGTCGCGGGCCTCGATCACCTCACATCGAGGTTCGAATTTCGACACCTCTTTTTCAAAATCAACGTCATCCCATTCGGGATAAAAATGTGTCAGCAGAGCTCGCCGCGGTTTGGCCTTACGGATCAGGAAGATCGCCTCCGCCAATTCCAGGTGTTTTTTGGCCGGTTTATCCCGAACGAACGTGCATTCGAGGATGAACAGATCAACGTTTTTAGCAAAGGCATAGACAGTCTCGCTGAAGCCGGTATCGGCGGAATAAACCAGCGTTTTTTCGTTGTCCCGAATATGGATCGCGTGGCTTTCGCCAGTATGAGGTGTCGACATAGTAACCGTCTCAATGCCCTTTAGAATTTCAAAATTATCAAGTTCGCTAACTTCGATTATCTCAACCGGAAAGGGTTGCTCGAGCAGCCGATAGTTGTTCACCTTGTCAAATCTATCGACAAGATCTTTTGTCCCGACTGCGCCAAAGATCTTAAGAGGTTTAGTCCGTTTCTTCATTGCTTCCGCATGTTTCGTGCCGGCTAAAAATGGGCCGAGGCCGCCGCAGTGGTCCATGTGAAAATGCGATATCCAGATGGCGTCGAGACCGGCCCAATCCACTTTTTCCTGCGCCATTCGCAAAGGAACTGCGGCCGAACAGTCCAACAAAAGGCTGCCGCCTGACGTCTCGATGAAATACCCCGAGCTGCTCCGCGTCGGATGCGGTATCGTGCTGCCTGAACCGAGGACCGTCAATTTCATGTTGTAAGTTTCAGCTTGGCGATTTGCCCCACACTCACCTCATAAAATAGACTTTACCAAATTGTACGAATCCGAAACACAGTTTGATCTAAATACGAGCTCTGAGCAGATGAATGTTGATATCCTGGCGATCTTCGCTCATCCGGACGACGTCGAATTGAGCGTCGGAGGAACCCTGCTAAAAATGAAGCGTTTGGGCTATCGAACGGGCGTACTCGATGTAACGCGCGGCGAGATGGGAACGCGCGGCACGCCGGAAATAAGAGAGGCCGAGGCCGGCGAGGCGGCAACAATACTTGAACTCGATGTCAGGGAAAATCTCGGAGTGCCTGACGGGCACGTATTTGTCACCGATAGCGAACGAACAGCTGTGGTGCGATCTCTCAGACACCTAAAGCCAAGCGTGATTCTTACCCACCAGATCGACGATCCACATCCTGACCACCATCACGTTTCCACTCTCGTGCGCGAATCTGCCCGACTTGCGAGCATGCGGAACTACGATCCGGAGTCGGGCGGCTCCAAGATCGCCGTACCTATAGTGGCGCACAATATTTTTTCCCGCAGGGTCTTGCCTTCATTCATTGTCGACATCTCAGACATCCTTGACGTAAAAATGAAAGCGATAAGAGCTTATCGCTCACAGTTTCACGACCCGAATTCAACTGAGCCCGAGACCCGCCTGACCTCTGAAACCTTTCTTGACGAGCTCGAAAATCGCGCGCGATACTTCGGATCACTCATAGGCGTCGGAGCCGGCGAACCTTTCTTCGTGCGAGAAGCCCTGAACGTCGCGGATCCGATCCAGCTTCTGACAAGGCCCATGAACCTCTATTCATAACGGCGAGCAGCGAGTATGAAGCACGGCAGTCCCGAGGAAATTGAGTTACATAAAAAGCAGGGTCTGCTAGACCGCCTCACCGATAGGCTTGCCCGGCGTGAACTTGAAATGGCCGACCTGCGCGGAGATCTTAGACAGTTTGAGGCTCGATATACCATGGGGGTGGGCCGGCTCTATGCCGATCTCGACGAGATCGAAGCACAGATAGCGGAGGAAGAATATAAGCTGGTCCCGGATGACGAGCAGATCAAAAAGAAAGCCGAGGAGCTGAGGCGGTTCGCAGAGGAATCGGCTCGCAGAGCACTTGAGGCCGCCGACGCGGCGTCCGCGAAATGCTTGCCGACACCTGAGGCCAAAAAAGCATTTCACAGCCTGGCCCGCGCGTTTCATCCTGATCTTGCTCTCGACTCAACTGAAAAGCAGCGTCGCCACGTGCTGATGACCCGGCTCAACGATGCGTACTCTGCCGGCGACCAGAGAGCCCTGGATAAGCTCGCTGCAGACTTCAAACATAGCCCTGACCAGATCGTCGGCGACTCAATTCCGGACCAATTAGTTCGGGCGATCAGGAAGGTGGCTCAAGTGAGGGGTAGGCTAAAAGCTCTCGCTAACGAACGGTCGGCCACAGAGCACTCAGAGCTTTTTACTCTTCGCGAAAAGATGCGTGCCGAGGCGGCCGAGGGGCGTGACATGATCGAGCAAATGGCCGCGAGGACGAATGTCGCAATCAAAAAATCAGAGCGCCGTCTTAATAATTTACGAGCGGTAAACGCCGCGGCGGAGAGGCATGTTAGAGATAAGTACGGCATGGATATTTCCAGCTTCCGATAGCCCGCAAGGCCTCTATTTTTCTGAAAACTTTATCTTGACAGCTCCGCGTGTTTGTGTAATTGTTTACTCAAAGTTCCAGTTCGTAATTGGATTTAATAATGTAGTTTCGCGGCCTGCAAACGCCCTGTTTGCATCGCGAAAACAGGGGGAAACGGTGTGGGAGACGTTTCCCCCGCTTTCGTTTTAAATTGCACTTCCGGCGGCGTGTCCCGACGCCCACGCCCATTGAAAATTGTAGCCGCCGAGCCAGCCGGTTATGTCCACCACTTCCCCGATAAAAAACAGCCCAGGAACGTGCTTCGATTCCATCGTCTGTGATGAAAGCTCGCTGGTGGAAACGCCACCGAGTGTGACCTCGGCCCGATCATAACCTTCGGTGTCGCGAAAGCGCACCTTCCACTGATGGAACGTTTCTCGTATTTGCTCGATCTCGTGTTTGTTCAGCTGAGCGACGGGCTTATCCGGAATGTGACGATCGCCAAGATCGCGTATCAAGCGTGGCGGCACGTGGCCGGCTAAGCAGCTGGATGCCGTCCGCCGACCCGCCATTTCTCCGGCGAAAATGGCGGCAAGGTCTGCCTCCGGTACTAGATCGATCGTCACCGGTTCGCCTCGCCGCCAATAGTTCGAAACCTGAAGGATTGCCGGCCCTGACAACCCTCGGTGCGTGAACAGGATGTTGTCGCGAAACTGCTGTTTGCCGGCAGTGACCAAGGCGTCGACCGAAATGCCGGCGAGCCGCGGGTTGCTTTTTCCTTCGAGAACCAGCCCGACCAACGAAGGTCGGGTCCGTACGATGTTAAGGCCAAACTGGCCGGCGATGCGATGTCCCAGGTCGGTCGCACCGATCTTTTGAAACGACAGCCCCCCGCAGGCAATGACCAGGTTTCGTGACTCAAAATTGCCACGGCTCGTCTCGACGGTGAATCTGCCGCCTTGCGAGACAGCGTTTATCTCACAATTTGCTTCTACCCTAACCCGAGCGGCCCGGCACTCGGCCATAAGCATCTCGACGATCTGACGCGAACTATCGCGGCAAAACAGCTGCCCCAGCTTCTTTTCGAAATACGCGATCTTGTGTTTTCGAATCAGGGCGAGGAAATCATGCGGCGTAAACCGAGAGAGCGCCGACTTTGCGAAATGCGGATTCTGCGAGACGAAATTCTCGCTTGTCGTGTGTATATTTGTAAAGTTACAACGCCCGCCACCCGAGATAATTATCTTTCGCCCGACCTCGGCATTGCGTTCGATAACGACCACGCGTTTGCCGCGCTTGCCCGCTTCGATGGCGCAAAACAACCCCGCCGCTCCTCCGCCGATGATGATGA
>DATLNN010000020.1:0-5114 GCA_035536695.1 Pyrinomonadaceae bacterium
CGCCGGTGTTCATATTGCGATCGAATCTGGGGAAGTTGCTGCTTGAGACCTCGATCCTGATCCGATGGCCAGGCCCGAAGTAGTTGCTCGTGTTCATCGGCTGGAATTTGACCTTGTACACCTTGCCTCGCTCCATCCACACCATAGGCTTGTCATAGCCGTCACGGTATCGCATCCGCTGGATCGTTTCATCCAGGTTCCATGCCTTGCCTAGTTCGTCGACATCGATAAGCTTAATGGTAAAATCCGTATCTTTTGCGTCTGAAGAAACAAAGAGTGTCACATCGATCGGCCCGCTCAATTCGATGCCTTCTTTGAGAACTTCGGACGTATAAACAAGAATGTCCTGCCGCTCCTCCATCTTGCTCTGGTCAAACGCGCCGCCCTGGACGGCATTTCCGGTGCAGCACACATTGCCGCCGTAAGAGGGAACCGGGTTCATCGGGTCATACTCGAACCGATCGGGCGTATCGGCGGCTGGCGGGGCGGTCGTCAACTTGCCGTCGCCGTTCAGTGTATTTGCCTTGCCGCCGCTTGAAAGGTAAAACTTCATCGGCTCTGCTCCGGCGGGCGGCCACGTCTCCGACGTCTGCCATCTGTTGCTGCCCATCGTGAAGTAACGCACCTTAGGCATTTTGAGAATGTCGTTCTGCTCGCCCTTGAGAAAATGATCGAACCAGCCATAGGTCAGCTCGCTGTAATTGAGGCGTGCGTCGCCCATGCTTCGCTGTCCGACGACCGTATTTTCTGTTGCCCGCGTGTAAGCGCAGTGGAGGGTCGGGGCGATGACGGCGTATTGTTTATCGGCAACATCCGGCTTCGCGGTCTTTCGAACGTGATTGTAGACAGCGAGATTCGGCCCGGTCGAGACGTCGTACCACGACATGAACCAAAACCCCGGGATATTGATCTTCATGTTGTCGTGATAAAGCCCGCCCTTGTACCAGGCTGGATCGTTGGGCGTGCGTTTTATCATCGCCCCGCCGGTGTCGACCGGCATCTCGTCGGCAAAGATCCCCCGGGGCCCGTCCGCCACCTTGAGGATGTCCATAACCGGCAGATGCCGCAGTGCCTTTGACCAATCCACAGTGGGAAGCTGCGCCTGCAGGTCGAACCATTTCGAGGCGCGCAAACGGTCTTCCTGCGTCGTTTCGGGTGGCAACATCGGACGAACCTGATTCTGCTGCCCATTAAGCCAGGCGATAAAAAGCATCTGGACGGCGCCGCCCCGATACCAGTTGCCCTGTTCGTAATACGGCCCCACACGTCCGACACCGGCCCCGAACCCCTGTGCGATCATAGCCGTAAAGCCCGGAACGTCGCGGGCCGCCACGGCCAGCTGCCACTCGGCGGTGGACGAGCAGCCGATCGCGCCAACTTTGCCGTTGGACCAGGGGTGCGACGTGATAGCTTTGATCGCGTCCTCGCCGTCGGTGAGCGGCGGGCCGAGAATGTCGTAATTGCCCTCGGAAAAATACCGTCCGCGCTCGTTCATGATGACATAGGCGTAGCCGCGTTTTACCGCGTCGAGTATCGTCGACATATCGCGCGGCGCGCCCAGGCGAACATCCCACCAGTTAAAGTTGTAGGGGGTTCGCGAGAATATGGTCGGATACTGTTTGTTATTATCCTTCGGCCGGTAAATATCGGCCTGCATCCGTTTGCCGTCGCGCATCGGCACCATAACCTTGCGATAAACATTCGCCACCGACTGCAGCTCGGCTTCAACCGCATTACGCCGGGCGATCGTCTCGGCATCGGTCGCCGGGCGATTCTGGCCAAATACGCCGACCGCAATGCACATGGACATCATTGCCGATAACATCAGTTTCCGGACGATAGTATTTCCCATAGTCTCTGGCTCCTCGATTTGACCTGATTCTAACCCGGAATTGCGAATTTTTCTATGACGTGCTCTGCCGGATCAACCAAATACCCCGATACGGTGATCTGAGCCTGAATCCAACGAAGATCGGATCCCGCTATTCGCCGACGTGTGGCAGCGACAAGAAAGGCCCGGCGATCGCCGGGCCCTTGATTTGGGTCAATTGGGTACACAGTCGCTATCGCTTACGGTTCTGACCACTTAGGTTCCCGTTTCCCAGCTGGACATATACTCGAGCATTTCCGGCGTTAGGACGTCCATTTTCACACCCATTGCGTGGAGTTTAAGGGAAGCGATCTCCTGATCGACCTCCTTTGGCAGCACGTGGACGCCGGCGGCGAGCTTGCCCTTGTTTTTGACAAGGTACTCGGCCGACAACGCCTGGTTGGCGAATGACATGTCCATGACCGAGGCCGGGTGGCCTTCAGCGGCGGCGAGGTTGATTAAACGGCCTTCGCCGAGCACGATCACGCTCTTCTTATCGTCCTTGCTTCGGTATTCCTCGACAAACGGGCGCCGTTTGACCGCTGGCTGCGACATATCGCGAAGGGCGTCAAGGTTCAGTTCAAGGTCGAAATGGCCGCTGTTGCAGACGATCGCACCGTCTTTCATCACCTCAAAGTGTTCGCGGTCAATGACATGTCGGTTGCCGGTCACGGTGACGTAAAAATCGCCGATCTTTGCCGCTTCTTTCATCGGCAGCACGCGGAAACCATCCATGACGGCCTCGATCGCCTTGATCGGATCGATCTCGGTCACCACAACATTGGCCCCCATACCACGGGCGCGCATTGCGACGCCCTTGCCGCACCAGCCATAGCCGACCACGACCAGACACTTTCCCGCGAGCAGGATGTTGGTCGCCCGGATGACGCCGTCTAGTGTAGACTGGCCCGTGCCGTAGCGGTTGTCAAAGAAATGCTTGGTCTGAGCGTCATTGACGGCGATCGAAGGGAAGGTGAGAACACCCGCCTTCACCATGGCGTTCAGCCGAACAATGCCGGTCGTTGTCTCTTCTGTCGTGCCAATAAGATTAGAGATCATCTCAGGCTTTTCCTTGATCATCGTGGCGACAACATCCGAACCATCGTCAATGATCAGGTTCGGGTTTGTATCGAGTGCAGCCTTAACATGCCGGACGTAAGTATCTGTAGATTCTCCCTTTATCGCCATGACCGGAATTCCCCAGTCGGCTACGAGGGATGCCGCGACATCGTCCTGTGTCGATAGCGGGTTGGACGCGATAAGCAGCGATTCGGCACCGCCGGCCTGAAGGGTGCGAGCCAGGTTCGCCGTCTCGGTCGTGATGTGGGCGCACGCGACGAGCTTCACGCCGACCAGCGGCTTTTCTGCTTCAAAACGCTCGCGTATGAGCCGCAGCACCGGCATCTCGCGGTCGGCCCACTCGATACGCTGCTTGCCTTGTGGCGCAAGGTTGATGTCCTTTATGTCGTAATCCATTGAAAGTGCTGCGTCTGCCATATTATTATCGTACCGCAGGATATCAGCCTGCTTTTGTTAGTGTTTTCTTGTTGTCCGAGACCTCGATCCACTATGCCACGCAGGCTATCCCAGCCTGCGGTACAGTGGGCGATCAGCCGTTTGTTCCGATCCCTTTTTCAGCCGCGGTTCTGAGAGCCTCGACTTTATCTGTTTGTTCCCATGAAAATTCACCGTTAACCCGGCCAAAATGCCCGAAACGCGCTGTCGCCCTGTAGATCGGCCGCCGTAGATCGAGCGCCTCGATAATACCCTGAGGAGTCAAGGCGAAGTTCTCGCGGACGATCTCGGATAATCTTGCATCGTCGATCGTGCCCGTACCCTGAGTGTCGACGAGGACAGAAACCGGTTCGGCGACACCGATGGCGTACGCCAATTGCACAAGGCATTTTTCGGCGAGGCCGGCCGCGACCACGTTCTTCGCTATATAGCGGGCCATGTAGGCCGCCGAGCGGTCTACTTTGGTCGGATCTTTCCCGGAGAACGCGCCCCCGCCATGCGGTGCAAACCCGCCGTATGTGTCAACGATTATCTTGCGTCCGGTAACGCCAGCATCGCCCATCGGCCCGCCGACGACAAACCGCCCGGTCGGATTGATATGGTATTTCGTGTTTTCGTCCAGCAATTCCGATGGGATGACCGGCTTAATGACCTTTTCCAGAATGTCGACCCTGATCTCCTCGATCGGCACCTCGTCGGTCTGAGACGAGATCACGACCGCCTCGACACGAAACGGACGGCCGTCGCGATATTCGATCGAGACCTGCGATTTTCCGTCCGGGCGAAGATAGGGAATCGTGCCATCGCGCCGTACCTCGGACAGCCTTCGGGTCAGGTTGTGCGCCATTTGTATTGGCATCGGCATTAGCTCGGGGGTCTCGTTACACGCGAATCCAAACATCAACCCCTGATCGCCCGCACCGCCCGTATCCACACCCTGTGAAATGTCCGGCGATTGAGTGCCAATGGCGTCGATAACGCTGCACGTGTTCGAATCGTAGCCGTATTCCGCGTTGTTATAACCGATCTCCGCGATCGTATCGCGTATTATCTGCTTGTAATTGACGATCGCCGTGGTTGTGATCTCGCCCGCGACCACCGCAAGCCCAGTCGTGACCAGCGTTTCGCATGCGACACGCGCCATTGGGTCCTGTTCGATTATTGCGTCCAGGATCGCATCCGAGACGTGATCGGCCATTTTGTCCGGATGGCCTTCGGTGACCGACTCGGATGTGAAGAAATAATTTCCGTTACTCAATTGTTTACGTAACTCCTTTTAGTGACTTGTATAATTGGAATCTTCGACAGATAACAAAACGATGATTCTAGCTTTTATTCCCGGTAGTGTCAAAGAATGGGCAACGAAAGAGGCTTCTGCACAGGCCCGCGCGTAAGCAAGGGCGGTACACTCAACTTGACAGTTCCGCCCTTGCGTAACCACGGGAACTACCACGATTCTTATTGAGTTTTAATAAGGCTTATTAAACCTTAATAATTCTTAATAACGTCGCGCACCTGTCCCGCTGATGTTATGAAGCTGATTCCAGCGGATGTCGAGTAGTTTAGTAGACTACTCGACGGTGCGGTTGAAGAAAGGTCCGATGGAATCAGCATGACATTATACATCGGCGTAGATTTTCATCCCTATGAGCAGACGGTTGCATACTTTGATGACACGGACGGAGAGATCAGATACAAGCAGTTTCGACATAATGACAAGCGGTCTCTG
>DATLNN010000021.1:0-5033 GCA_035536695.1 Pyrinomonadaceae bacterium
GGACCGGGGTTGTTGTTGTTCTGGATCCGGTTTCCGCGAATGACAGAATTGTCGCCGCCTAAAAAGACGCCCGCGATGTTGTTCTGAATGATATTATTGAGAAGCTGTACCCCGGTAGTGTTAGCGCCGATAAGTACGCCCGCTCCAATGAAAGCACCACTGGTTTGGCCCTGTACTGTAAAGCCGCTAACCGTAACGTTGTCGCCGAGGATCTGGAATGCCCCGTTTGTATTACCGACGATCGCTTCCGGTCCGCGTACGCCGGTGCAGCCGCTGACACCTGAATTCGGGCCGTTAATGACAAGACCGGGCTCAGTGGCCGGAATGGTCACAATCTCGTTGTAAGTTCCGGGGGCCACGTTGATTATATCCGTCTCAGGCGTAAGGTCAGCGGCGTTAACCGCTGCCTGAATCGTGGTGAAACAGGGCGCCCCAGCCTGGTTAACGCAGAAGGTCGCGGCATTTGCGCTCACCGCACTGGCGATAAACAAAAAAACCAAACCTGCTAAATATTTTGTATACGCCCGGCGGGGGCCGAAGCTCGCAAATGAATATAACAGACCGGTCCGATCACGCGGTCCGGTGTGGGAAGAAAGGTTTCTTAAAAACCCTATGTGACAACGATCGAATAGAGAACGCGCCAAGTTTGACATAAATTTGCTACCCCCTAAAAAGGGCGGGATACTCCTTGTTGGATTTAATCGACACAAAGGCTGATTGTCGGAAGATACAACCATTTAACGAGAATCGAGCAAGGGCAAACTGACCCGATTTCCGTAGCTAATATCCTTTTCCAAAACAAACTGCCTTCTGGCGAATGACTTAAGTATTAAAGGCAAGCGGCTGAAATGTCAAGCTAAATCTGGCAGAACGAGAAAATGTTTAACACGAGCGGGGAAGTTTCGGTTCGGATTTCGGGTTCCGGGTTTGTCGACTGGAGCGGCACGCACCCCGCTTGAGACGCCGCCTAAGCGACATTATGGCAGCCGAGTGGGGTCAAACTGGGTAAATGTGGAGTTGTTTAATAACCATGGCGATTCGGGCTGCGCCCGGAGGCGAGCGCGACAGTCACCCTCCAGCCCGCTGGCGCGTGGGACGCTCACCGTCGAGCCGCTTCGCTACTAGTTCAAACAACGCATTCTTAAAAAAGAGCTTTTTTCATATTGAGTCGGGGTCCATGGCGCGTGAGGCGCGTTGGGCGGCGCGGGTTTCGGCGCTGGTGGTGGTTTGGGAGATGATCTCGAGGGGCTGGCGGGCGAATTCGCCCCGGATGCGTTTTTCGGTCAGGTGGACCGTGTGGTCGGCAAAGGCCGAGAGCTCGAGACGGAGGCCGGCGGCATTCCATGCACCATGAGCGCGCGACGCCAGGTTATAAAGCGGGTGATGGATATTTACGGTAAAGAAGAGAAGCCCACCGGGTTTTAGCACACGGCAGATCTCGCCGACGATCTCGAGCGGGCGTTCGGCGTGATCGATGACGTTATCGCTGAGAACTATCTCGAACGACGCGTCCGCGAAGGGCAGCTCTTCGCCAAGGGCGGCGGCTGTCACGGCCGAGGCCTGGACACGCGGAAACAGACGGTGGTAATCGACAGCCAGTGGATCGATGCCGACGCCGAAGTTGCCGCCAAATCCAAAGACCAGCCCGTGTGAGCCGCTGCCGACCTCGAGGACCTTGTCGCTCGGTGAGATCTTTTTGATCGCGTCGAGGCGGGCGCGTATCATCTGGGCACGCAGGAAATTTGTGCGCGCCAGGTCGTCTTCTGCACCCGCGAGGCCGGCGGCTTTGTGCTCCTGGTAGTCGAGCTGGCGTTCAAGAGCACGCTTAGCGCGGTCATGATGCTTGCGGGTGATCCAGTTCGTAGCCGGTTTTGGGGTTTTGCTCATGATCGAATTTTGTGTTCGGTGCGTGAAACGTTAGCTATCTATTCCTCGGGCGAGCCCTTACTTACGTGCGGGCTGCTGACACGGAGCGACGGGCAAGCCCGTCGCTTAACGACGTGCCGTTAGGATGCCAGCTCTAATTTTGCCTTGGCCGCTTCGCTGACGGCTTTGCCATCGGCGGATTTGCCGGCGAGCTTCGCCAGGGCGGCTTTCATTACATTGCCCATATCCTTTATAGATGCAGCGCCGGTTTCGGCGATGGCGGCTTCGACGGCCGCGGCGATCTCGTCGGCGGAGGCGGCCCGGGGCAGATAGGCCTCGATGATCTCGATCTCGCCACTCTCTTTGGCCGCAAGCTCTGTCCGGCCCGCGTTTTCATATTGCTCGACCGAGTCGCGGCGCTGCTTAACGAGCGACTGCAGAGCCTTGACTATCTCATCGTCGTTAAGGTGAGAGCCCTTTTCGATCTGGCGATTCATCAGGTTCGCCTTGATCATCCTGAGGACCGACAGGCGCGTCGGGTCTCTTGCCTTCATCGCGGCCGTTAGGTCAGCGATGATCCTTTCATTAAGCGTCATGGGTTTTAGTTTATAGTTCCGGGTTCCAGGTTCCAAGTCGACTGGAGAGCGAGCGTCTCGCTCGCCAATGGCTGGGGTGCAAGCGCCCCAGCTGCGTCTTAATGCGGAAGACCGGCGAGCGGGACGCTCACCCTCCAGTCGACAGTCTGTGGTAATCTGTCGGTTTCATTCGCGGGGCAGATCCCGGAACCCGAAACTTCAAAACTGGAGAAACCTGGAACTTGGAACGTGGAACCTTGAACTTAAAGCTAGGCATCATCGCGGGCTTGTTTCTGGCGATCTTTTCGCTGTACCCGCAGTTTAAGATGCTCTATCTGCGCGGGGACCAGTGGAATGGCCATTATGCCTATAACGACATCGATGAGGTGGCCTACGCGTCCTATCTGAAAGCGTTGATCGATGGTCGGCCGCGCAAGAATGATCCGTACACCGGGCGCGATGACGCGGCCGAGGATCCGCAGCCGGAGTCGCTTTTCTCGATACAGTTTGCGGGGCCATATACTATCGCACTTCCGGCCCGTCTCCTTGGTGTCGGAACTCCGTGGGCGATGACAATTTCGGGCGCGGTGGCGGCGTTTTTAACGGCGCTTGCGATATTTTGGCTGCTAGGCCATTTGACGGGGGACGCTCTGTTTGCACTCGCCGGGAGTCTGGTGGTGCTCGCGGGCGGGGCTTTATTTGCGGGTGAGGGGGCGATCGGCGAGATACTCGAGACGAGCTACGCCTATCCTTATTTTCCTGGGTTTCGCCGGTATGTGCCCGCGATGGCGTTTCCGGCGTTTTTTTTGCTGGTGGGGCTGGTGTGGAAGCTGTTGGCGCTCGGCAGCCGGCAGTCAGCAGTCGGCAGTGACCATGAGAGACAGCGGCTCTCCGCGTCGCCTCTTTTTCTTATCCTCGCGGCCGCTCTCGCCTTTGGATACACGGTCTTTTCATACTTCTATATATGGACGACGGGTGCGGCGTGGCTTGGCTGCCTGGGATTGTGTTGGATCGCTGCCCGACCAGATGGGTGGCTGCGTGACCTAAGGCGGTTGGGCCTGCTCAGCGTGGCGTGCGGCCTCATCTTGCTGCCGTATGCGTATCTGCTTTCAAGGCGTTCGCACACCATGGACGATGTGCAGATGCTTGTTTTGACACACGCGCCTGATCTGGTCCGGCCGCCGGAATGGATAAGCTTTGTCGTCCTGATCCTTTTAGGAGCAGGCATCCTTTCAAAGATGTTTGCCTTTCGCGACAGCGCGACGCTCTTTGCGATCTCGCTGGCGCTCACGCCCATCGTGGTGTTCAACCAGCAGGTGATCACCGGACGATCGCTGCAGCCGATACATTATCAAGTGTTTATCGGGAATTATGTGGCGGGTCTCGCGATCGTTGTTACGCTCGGGCTCTTTTGGCGTCGCAGCGAGTTGCGGACCCGAGCAGCGGCCAAAGCTGCCCTTATCGCGGTCGCGGTTATTGCCGGCGCGTGGGGTTTTGTCGAATGCCACTATACGGTGCGGATCCTCGACGAGGTCAATGTTATTCGGGACGAGGCATATCCGGTCGGGATGCGCCTGGCGGAGCTGGGCCGCGAAGATGCGGACGCGCGGCGGAAGACGGTCTTGTATTTTGGCATAGCCGAGGCCGACGACTTGCCGACGCTCGCTCCTCATGCGGTTTTGTGGGCGCGCCATCAGCATGTTTTTGCCGGCGTCGATTGGGAAGAGAACAAACGCCGGTACTATCAGCAGCTATATTACCAGCGCACGCACCCAATCGACCTGGCCGAAGGGATGAAGCGCGGGCACGATTTTGTGTCGATGATCGCCCTGTTTGGCTGGGGACGGCATACGGACCGCCTCAATGCCCAATATCAGCCGTTGACTTTCGGTGAGATCGACGCCGAAGCGGCAAGATTTGCCCAGTACGCTCGCGCGTTTGATGCCACGGCGCCAGGGAGCGTGCCGCTTGATTATTTGGTTACGCGAAGCGAATCGGCGCAGGACCTTTTGCAGGTCGATCATTGGTACGAGCGGGACGAAGGCGAGGTTTTGGGTAAGTACGTTCTTTATAAGCTGAGGCTCAGGGCGCCGTGAGGACTGGAGCGGCATGCGTCCCGCTTGCCACGCCGCCTAAGCGGCTTTACAGCGCCGAGGATGTATGGGCGCGCGGTTTATCCGGAGTCGGATGATCGCCCACCCAGCTTTTCGGGCTTCGCCCTCAGGCAAGCGGGACGCTTGCCGCTCCAGGCAAAAAAAGAGGCCGTCCAGGGGGACGGCCTAACTCGTACTACTATAGATGATTGCTGCCTAGGCGGCCAAAAGATCGTTTGAGGTTTCGGCGAAAACGCGTCTGCCGTTGAGGGCATCGTCGATTATCTCGCGAACGGCGGATGCGTCCGGATTGACGTCCATGCGAGCACATGCCCGCAGATGTCTGATGATGCCTTCGGCCGCGATCTCGATCGCGTCGCCGGTCAATTTCGAAAACCGACGTGCCTGTATATGGTCGATTTGCAAGACTCTGTCCTGCAAGGTGATGGGTCTAGCTGCTGCCACTTTTGTTCTCCTTTAGTTCCAAATTTAGCCTTAT
>DATLNN010000022.1:0-4916 GCA_035536695.1 Pyrinomonadaceae bacterium
GATCCGACAGCAGGCGATGGAAGCCATCGAGTATGTCGAGCGGAACGATCTCGTTACGGTTCCAAAGCTGGCACGCGACTCGTGGCGGATGGAGATGATGTCGCCGGAGCGGCAGCTGCAGAGCCCCTTCTTTCTCGGCGGCGAAACGATACTTGTGTCGTACCCGACATCGACGATGACGCACGAGCAGAAAATGATGTCGATGCGCGGTAACAACCCGCACTTTGCACGTGCCGTGACTCACCACGAGCTGATCCCGGGACACCATCTGCAGGGTTATATGACATCGCGTTACCGCCCGTATCGCCGAATGTTCGCAACGCCCTTCTGGGGTGAGGGTTGGGCGCTCTATTGGGAGTTCCTGCTGTGGGACCGCGGTTTCAGTAAAACGCCGGAAGACAGAATAGGTGCATTATTCTGGCGTTCGCACCGAGCGGCACGCATCATTTTTTCGCTGAATTTTCACCTCGAGAAAATGACGCCGCAGGAGAGCGTCGATCTGCTCGTAAACAAGGTCGGCCATGAAAGAGAAAATGCTCTCGCCGAGGTGCGGCGATCATTCTCAGGTGACTATGGCCCGCTGTATCAGATCGCCTACATGATCGGCGGTTTGCAGTTCTACAACCTCCATCGCGATTTGGTCGGCACAAAGAAGATGACGAACCGGGAGTTTCACGACGCCATCTTAAAAGAAGGCCGCATACCGGTCGAGATGGTGAGGGCGATTTTGACGAAACAGAAACTGACTAAAGATCACCGAGCGAGTTGGCGGTTCTATCGAGGTTTGCTGAATTGACGGCAAGCAAGGCGGCCTGCACTCCGGTTGGCAAGCCGGCTTCGCAAATAAGTTAGCCAAACTACATATGAAACTCCTTCAACGTATCAACCTACTTGTTCTCGTTTTCGCCGCGGCGGCGATAGTTGGCCTAGCACAGGTCAACGAGCGCGACGTCCGCGCGCATATGGAATTCCTGGCAAGCGACGCGATGCAGGGCCGCGGCAGCGGAACCGTCTTTGAGAAGATCACGGCTGAATATGTCGGCTTGCAAATGCAATTGCTCGGCCTTGAGCCGGCGGGCGATCCGAGCCTGGGCGGGAGGCCAAGCTATGTCCAGCACATCAATATTGGCCGAAATTCGTTCGCGCTGCCACCGAAACTTAAGTTTGGCGCAACGACGCTCGAGCACGGCAAAGACATGCTTGTGATGCGAGCGACGGCCGCCTCCCTCACAGGGGCGCTAGCCAAAACAGCGCTTACTGACAAGTCTGCAGCGGGCGCCGCAGCTTTTGTATCGATGGGCGATCTCGGTACCGGCCAGAATCTGATGCAGAGCCTGGCAACCGTTGCCTCGGGCGATGCTCCAATCATAATTGTCGAGGAAACGGCGCAGACCCGCTCAGCGTGGGCAACTGTCGCTTCACGGCGTATAACGTGGACCGCTACGGGATCGACCAAGCCGGTGGCGATCGTAGTTGTCAGCAAACAGGCGGCGGCCGAGTTAGCCGGGCTGCCCGCGGGTACGACGATCGAATTCACGGGCGAGCTTGCCCCGGCCGAGGTCCGGCAGACCTGGAATGCGGCGGGGAAGATAACCGGCACCGACAAGAATCTTGGGTCCGAGGTCGTCCTGCTGAGCTCGCATCTCGACCACGTCGGCGTGCGTCCGGGCGAACCGGGCGACGACAAGATATTCAACGGCGCGGACGATGATGCATCGGGCACGACGGCTGTTCTTGAGATCGCACGTGCCCTCGCGAACGGCAGGCGGCCGAAACGCACGGTCTATTTTGTCGCATTCGGCAGTGAAGAAGCTGGCGGCCTCGGTTCCAGGCATTTCGCGGATAACCTGCCTTTTGCAAAAGAAAAGCTGGTCGCGAATCTTCAATTCGAGATGATCGGGCGCCCTGACGCAAAGGTTAAGGCCGAGGAGCTGTGGCTGACTGGCTACGAGCGGTCAAATCTAGGACCCGAGCTCGCAAAACGTGGCGCAAAGCTTGTTCAGGACCCGCACCCGGACCAGAATTTCTTTCAAAGGTCTGACAACTACACGCTCGCTCGCCAGGGCATTATCGCCCATACGGTTTCGAGCTTTGGCCTTCACAAGGATTATCATCGCCCGAGCGATGAGATAGACACGATCGACTTCGTTCACATGACGCGATCAATAAACTCCATGGTCGCGCCGATCACGTGGCTGGTGAATTCGGACTGGAAGCCTGCGTGGAACCCCGGCAAAAATCCCGCAGCACAATGATCTATACGCCCGCCCGCTCTTTCTCGATGGCCGGCACGGTTCCGCCCGCGGCTAGATACCCGAGCAGGGCGAACGGTATGTAGATCAATAGACAGAGAATGGCCACCCAGACGGGATGATAGGGAAGGACCACGAAGAAATTTAGAATTCCTCCTAGGGTGAGCAGCACACCAATGATAAGGGCGAGGGTCGGGCCCGAGCTAAACCGCCGGCCCATCTTGGTCGCTACAAAGCCGCCGGCGAAAGAGGCGATCACATAGATCACGGCGAGCGTAATGAACGCAGCTGTCGGCAGGGCCTGAAAGTAGGCCTGCATCGTCGCAGCTTCGTCGCGGACCGTAGGCGTCGGCGGGGCCCATATCGAGCCCATAAACATCTGGCCTATCAAAATGATAGCTCCAGCAGTGATCCAGCCAACGATAACGGCGAGTATTTTACGTCCCATTGAGCCACTCCTCGTTAAAAAAATGTCTTACGAATGCTCTCGTTTTATACCCAAACGGGAGGCCAAGTCAAGCATCCAAGGATATTCGATTTTGGTGGTTCGCCGGGGTAAAAGTTATAGAATGCACCTTGCACTCTCAATTCGCGACCGATTTGTCTGTTTTCCAGCCGATGACACCTGAACGCTGGCACGAGATCGAGGAGATTTTCCACGAGGCTTCGGACCTCGACGGCGATGCGCGCGCTAAATATCTGAATGAGCGCGTCGATGGCGATAACGAACTACGGTCTGAAGTCGAAAAACTGCTATCGCAGTTTGACGAAGCCAGCAGCTTTATCGAGCGGCCGCTGTACGAGAGCGGCAAGAACGCTCTTTTGTCTTCACTTCTGGATGACACGGACGAGGACGCGATGATAGGTGTGGTCCTCGGGAATCTCGGTCCGCGGACGCTTGCCCTTGATATAGGTCGTGTTCTCCGAGACGTTGCCGCTTATCGTCTGCTTTGTCTTTATTTTCACATCCGCAAACGCGGACCCCGCCATTCCCAAAATTATCGCTGTAAAAATAAGATTGCCTTTTTCATGATCTTTCCTCCATACCGTATGAATCTAGCCCGGCGTGATTGCCTTCGAAATGGAAGGCGGAAGCGGATGCGAAAGAGTATCAATTAATATCGAGGTATAACTGCTGGATTTTTGTAGACAGGATCCACTGTATTCTGCCCTACACACCAAACAACGCGTTTCTGTAAGACTCAACGTGGAGGGAAAAGCAATTATATGAAGAAAGTAGTAGTAGAAGATGTGGTTGCCGTCCGTGAGGGCGGTGAATCCACGGGCAGCAACGCCATTTGGGCCGTTGCTATGATAATAATCGTCGCCATTTTGGCCGGAGCGGTTTATTACAGCGGTATTCTGAAACGTCGGCCTGGCGGTGGAACGGACAAGATCGACGTCGACGTGTCGGTGCCCGCGCGCTGAACAGATGGACCTCCCACCGCCCGCCCGTTTTTGGGCGGGCGACCCTTCCCACCTCGTAAGAAAACCTAACATTCTTATCGGACTCTGCTTACGATTCCGTTCAATGGGCGACGGAGGTGAGCTGTGGTGTATGACGGGGAGGCAGCCGCATCAGTTGCCGCCCCGCGGGCGTACAGGGCTACGGATCGGAAGGCGAGAGCCACGCGATAGAAGTATCAGACCGGAGACTTGCTTGCCAGTTGTCATCAGATAGGTTCCACGCCGTTCACGGGCAAGCAGGATGCGTGCCCTCCGGTCATTTCGCCAACTGCCCGTAAAGCCACGCTTTGGTCATTTTCCAATGGCGTTTTACCGTGATGGTTGAAACGCCGAGGACCTCGTATTTTAGTTCAACTATCTGTGCTTTTATGGAGTCCATCCTGGCGAGCTCTGTAAGTGCATCGTCGAGAGCAATGAGGTCCGTACTCTGCTCATCCGAAGCGTCGATCTCTTCATTGAGCGTCATTATCTGGAATTCGCCGCCGCGTTTTTGAGCATTATGCTGACGAGCATGATCGACAAGAATGCGGCGCATCTGGTTTGCCGCTACGCCGATAAAATGGGCCTTGTTTTGCCACGAAATCTGCGTGATGTCGATCATCTTCATGTAGGCCTCGTTAACAAGTGCGGTCGGCTGCAGCGTGTGGTCGCTGCGTTCACGCCTCAGTTAGCTTGCCGCGAGACGCTTAAGCTCGCCATAGATCAGAGACAGGAGTTTGTCTACGACGTCGCGTTTGCCGTCAGACATTTTCAGAAGTAGATCGGTCACAGCATGGGTGTCCATATGGCAACCATTTTACCGCCAGGCGTCGGCCTAAAACAAAAGTGCGGGGCGGCACAAAATATATTTTCCTGCCTCGAAACAATTTGCATTTGCCGATTAATATGTGCATGATAGTTTTTGTTAATCCTTCTCTCGCGTCTATTAAGGATGCGCTTCGTCTTTAACGGTTTTTGGATAAGTTTGAGAGCAGGCCCGGTTGGATAATAGAAGTCACTCTCAGAGTTTTTGAGTTCCGAAATCGTTACCTTCGCATTAAAAGCACAGGTCAATCGATTCGACGCTTCTTTAGAATTCCCAAAAAGGGAAAAGGTAAATATAAAATGTCAATGAAACTTTACGTAGGAAATCTCTCCTTCAGCACTACCAATCAAGATCTGAACGATCTCTTTGGTGAGATCGGAACCGTCGAATCG
>DATLNN010000023.1:0-4318 GCA_035536695.1 Pyrinomonadaceae bacterium
TTGACAACGCCAGAGCTGCGGACTCGCGACTCTCCGCTCTCTACTCTCCACTCTCCACTCTCCACTCTCTACTCTCTACTCCGCGCGGTAACCGACGTAATAGCCGTAAAAACATTCTCGCGTTTGGCCCTGATTTTGAGCTTTGGCGAGACGCCGCCGGCGGTGAAATCGGAGCGGTACGTGATGTTGTATGCGGAGCGCATTTGGAGAACTATGTCCTCATAGGCCCGTTGGATCTGGCCGATCTGGGTGATCGGGTAATAGACGCCGCCCGAGATTTTGGCGAGACGTTCGCCTTCGCCCCCGCTCTTGGCGGTGAGCGACATGTATTTTTTACGCATCGGGTCGATGTCGGCGGTTTGGCCCTGAGCGCCGAGAGCGATGAGCCCGGACGGGACATAGAGCGGATAAACAAGCGCTCCGCTTTCCTGTATCGACCCGGCGAGCGAGTCGAAAGCGAGAAACGAGCGGTTGTCGTCGCCGTCGGTGAGTACCACGATCGCCGTACGCTCTCCCTTGAGCGGACGCAGCGTGTCGCTGATAGCATAAGCGAGAGCGTCATAATAGGCCGTGCCTCCGCCCGCGTCAAAGGTATCGAGGCTCTCGACCAACTTCTTCTTATCGGTCGTAAAGTCCGAAAGCTTCTTAACGTCCTCATTAAAAATCACGATCGAAACGCGGTCGTTCGCATGAACAGTGTCGACAAAGTTGCGCGCGGTCTTACGGATGAAATTGACGTAGTTCTCGACGCTGCCTGAAACATCGAGAAGCAGCACCAGGTTAAAAGGTGCCTCCGAACGCTCGACAGAGATGATCTCGCGGCTCTGGCCATTCTCAGTCACTTCGAAATCCGCCGGTGCCAATCCCGCTATAGCCCGGTTTTTTTCATCGGTCACGCGAACCAGCGCCGTCTTTGTACGTGCGTTTGGGTTCTCGAGTCTGCCGGATGTCGTAGCGAAACCTGGTTCGAATCTCAGCGGCGGCAACGAACGAGCATAATCGCCAAAATATTTTGGACTCGCTCGGCGGATAGCCTCCATCAGCAAGCTGTCGCCGCTGCGCACGATCGCCTTCGCCGCGTTGGTCAGCGGCCGCTCCCGCAAATCGCTCATAACCTCGCTCGGCGGCACGTTCAGGAGGATTATCCCCCTGGCGGTGGTCAAGTTCAGCGACACGGTTTTGGGTTTCTGGTCTTCGGTTTTTGGTTCTTCCTCACCTTCTCCCCTTTTCACCTTCTCACCGTCTTCCGACAGCCGCCGCCCCTTGATCTCGAACCGCCCGGCGCTTTTTTCCTTAACTTCCGCTATGTCGAAATCGGCTAGATACCGCGGCCGCGATTCGGTCCACTGAAACTGATATTTCACGTCATCGGCAGGGACGTCTGCCATTATCGTGCCGGTGTCAGAGCGGGCTTCGACGGACGCAAAATTCCCCGCTGCTTCGATCGCTCCCGCAAGCGTTTCGGCCTTAATGCTAATTCGCTCAGGGACTGTCAGGACGATATCGATCCGCTTCTGTTTGTCCTTAGGAGCAACAGTGATAGTTGTCCGCCCGCCGGAGGCCACGATCTTCAGATCCTCGTCAGCCAAACCCGCGGGCGAAAATGCTTTTACGCTCGCCGGAACCTTTGTCGTATCCGGCTCGGCTTTAACTGCGATGCGGCCGTTACGATTGACGATCTCCAGCGTTCCACCGGCGACTATTGCCAGGTCACGTGTGACCTCCTGTGCGTCTACATTCGAAACAGCGGTCAAAAATGCGATCAGTATTAGTGTGGGTCTTGTAGCGAATTTCATCTACTGGGGTTGCTCGAGACTCGTCCGGATTGTATCAGGCGCTGCCGGACACGCTCTTGCCACTTCTTTCTTGGACGCCCATCGTCCTCAAATCGTTCGATCAAATCGTTCATCGACTCGCCGCCAGCCATGCGGGTTTTCAGGTAGAGCAATGCCACTATGATACCAGAAAAGGAGAACACCAAGATCTGTATCGGCAGCCACAAGACCTGGATCAGCGATTCAAGCAGGGTATGCTTGATCCGCTCGCGCATATCTGGCTTCTCAGAGGAGGTCCGTCTTGCCCCGGACCCGCCGAGCCTCCAGTTCCACTCGGGCTTCGATTCCACCGCCGGTTGCGTATCGCCGGCAGAGCCGGTCGTCGGATCGTCTGCCCTTTTCGCGGTCTCGGCCGCCGTGGGCGGTTTCGGGTCGAGTGCTTGCGCTGAAATGTTCACCACAAACGATATGGCCCCGGCCAGGATCGCGGGAATGAGAAACATTATGAAAACCGCCGCCGCCGCCGTCGCAAGAGATCGCTTTACAAGGTCCCTCGACCGCTTCAAGGCCTCGACGATGCGAACATTTTCCATCATAACTATCGGGGCGACCAGTATAAGATGGATATAAGTGGCAAAAAACGTGATCAAGCCCAGAATAGCTGCGCCCGCAAGTCCGGCGACAATAATGGCGCCGACCGATCCGGTAAGCGGGTAAAGTATGCCGAGTACCGCCGCAAATGCGAGGAACCCGACAGCTGCCGCGAGTCCGCAGATAATGAAAGGTAAAAACGCGGCAGCAATGCCTGCACCGGCAAAGCGCCTCCATTTCCGCCGGGCCTCGCCAAGAGCCGGACGAAGCCTGATCGGACGCAGCGGCACGGCTAGATACTGGGCGACGATCCAGGAGATACACCCGATTATCAGGTTGGTGCAGAATGCACTCGCCACGGTAAGGCCGAATCCGGTCAAACCAAGAACGAAATTACCCGACGACTCTGATATCAGATCGCTGACCTTTAAAAACGAGACCGCTACCAGGGCGAGCGTGAGGGCGATCATCGGCAGGGAAAAAAACGTCGTGAGCAGAAGGAACTTCGGCAAATGCTCGCTTTCTATTACCAGCGCACGGCGTAGCAAGTCACCGATGCCCTCTGAGCGGGATCGCAGCTTGCTCGCAAAGGCTTCGGCCGTCTGCGGCCGCAGCTCAGGGTCCTTATTTAGGGCCGAGTGGATCGTACGCTTCAGCTTTTTCCTGACTCTTTTTGCCTTAAGCGGAGCGGGTTCGATCGATTTGTGCGATTCCATCACGTCCTGGAAATCACCTTCGAAAGGCGGCTTTCCCGAAAGCATCTGGTACGCGATCACACCCAGGCTATAAATGTCGGATC
The DNA here is from genome assembly GCA_035536695.1 of Pyrinomonadaceae bacterium. GTDB lineage: Bacteria > Acidobacteriota > Blastocatellia > Pyrinomonadales > Pyrinomonadaceae > OLB17. The sequence goes on from DATLNN010000023.1 coordinate 3,166, forward strand.
GCGCATCCAAGTGCTCGCCGCGGCACTGCTCGGGTGACATGTAGAGCGGCGTACCGAGAACGGCACCGACTCTGGTCAGCTCCGCCGAGCCCGTCGAGTCGTAGAGCGAACGCCCTGTCGTTCCCTGCATCGTGGACGAATTACCAGAAGACAGCCGCCGCTCTGAAATGATCTTTGTCTCAACCTTCTCTTGAACGCCTCCGAATAGATCGCCTTCATCGAAAATAGCTGTTTCGCTCTCAGAACCGCTCGAATCGACCAGCAAAGTTGCGGCTTCGTGTTCGCCTGTTGCCGCGACGGTTACGGCCTGGGCAACGCCGGTATCGGCACGGCGTCCGTCGACATGGGTTTCGTCCCTTGCGATACCGCCGAGCGTGGTGTGGACATCCGATCCAAAGGTCGGACTCGCGGTCCGAAAAGCTGCCGGAACCCCTCCTATGGCCGCCATCTCATGCTCCTCTAGCTTGGCGATACCGAAATCAAGGACCTTGACCGTATAGCCGCCACGCTGATTCGGCTCAAGCCAAATGTTATCGGGTTTGAGGTCGCGGTGGATGATGCCCTGAGTATGCGCCTCGTGAACGGCCGAGCAGACCTGTTCGAGGATATCGAGGGTCCAACCGACCGGAAGATTTTTTTCCTCATCCAATATCTCGCCGAGCGTACACCCGTCGAGATACTCCATGACAAGGTAAGCGACCTGCCCGCCTTTTGTATCGGAAAAACCGAAGTCCGTGACATTCACGACATTCGGATGCCTGAGCCGGCCCGCAGCCCGAGCCTCGCGCCGGAAACGCTCGACAAACTCCGTGCGTTCCATATATTGCGGTGCAATGACCTTCACCGCAACCGGACGCTCGGTGCCCAGATGCGTCGCGAGATACACCGTTCCCATCCCGCCGTGCCCAAGCTCGCGGGTCATCTGATATTTCCCGTCCAGGGTTTGACCAACAAGCTCCGACAATTCCATAACCAATATGCGCAAACTCTAATGGTTTCCGCTTGTCATTTGCAAGTTCACGGGAACGCCGACTCTAGGGCAAGCGTCCCGCTTGCCTGTCCGCGTTACAAGAATCGCCTTCGAAGACCCCGCTGTGGCGGCGGGACGCTCGCGCTCCAGTCGTTAGTATTTTCGATTCTCTTCAGGATAGAG